>JAYSYM010000001.1:0-2650 GCA_043727635.1 Bdellovibrionales bacterium
GCCGATCAGCAGCCGACCCGCTTGCAGTGTTTGTTGGCGAAAGGCTTAGTGGGACAGTCGGCGCAGTTCTCGATCCAGTTGTTGCCTTAAGAACTCGAGTTCGACTTGAGCCTGGAGTGACAACACACTTAACTTTTGCAACTGGCGTATCTGAGTCGCGTGATGCAATCGAATTAATGGCTGAAAAATTCAGTGATCCGTCTGTCTACACGCGAGTCAGTGATCTTGCTTGGACGCAAGCTCAAGTGAAGCTTTATCACCTTGGTATTGAGCCGGACGAAGCACATCTCTATCAGCGCTTAACTACTCGACTCTTATTCTCAGACTCATCACTTCGCCCACCGTCGGAGCTAACAGTTCGAAACGTCAAGGACGTAACCGGTTTGTGGGCCCATGGAATTTCGGGTGACTTCCCCATCGTCATTGTCCGTATTGATGATATTGAAGATCGCAACTTAGTTCGCGATGTCTTAAAAGCACAAGTATACCTAGCAACAAAACATTTTGTTTTTGATGTAGTGATCTTAAACGAAAAGGCAAATTCTTATGCGCAGGAGTTACAGCACTCGCTCGAGAGCATGGCGAATTCAAATCACACTTCTGTCTCGCTTGCGCAAACTCGCGGCAAAGTTTTTGTGATTCGCGCGCCGATGCTTTCAGAGGAAGATAGTATTCTTCTTTCTTCAGAAGCACGTGCAATTCTTTCGACGCGACTTGGTAGCTTATCAGAGCAAGTGAAACGCAATCGAATGCACATACTGCCACCCGTGAAACGTGCTCCTGTGGCCATGAACACGCTGCCCGATTCAAGCTTTGCCGATTCATCTCAATTGCAGTTCTTTAATGGTAAGGGCGGATTTTCAAAGGATGGCTCGGAATACGTAATTATTTTGAACGGAGTTGAAACTACGCCAGCACCATGGATTAACGTGATTGCTAATCGTGAGTTTGGCTTTCAAGTCAGCGAAAGCGGCTCGGGTTACACTTGGGCGTTGAACAGTCGTGAAAATCAAATTACTCCGTGGTCAAACGATCCAATCTCAGATCCGAGTGGCGAAGCAATTTATATTTCAGATATCGAGTCAGGCGCGATCTGGACACCGACTGCACTTCCGATTCGATTACCTGAAGCAACTTATGTGGCCCAACACGGACAAGGTTACAGCCGCTTTATAACTTCTGCGTACGGAATCACAAGTGAGCTCACGCAATTTGTTTCCTCAACTGATCCTTTAAAATTTTCGATTTTAAAGCTCACCAATACAACGGGTGCTCCTCGACGACTAGCAGTTACAAGTTACAATGAGTGGGTTCTTGGTTTCACTCGATCAGTTATGGCTCCCACTGCAGTGACTGAGTTTGATGCTGAAGCTCGAAGTGTATTTGCGTTTAATCCTCGAAATAACGAGCACGGTAAGCGAATCGCCTTTAGTGCAATACTACGAGAGGAAGTGACGTACACTTGCGATCGAACAGAGTTCATCGGAAGAAACTCTAGCCTCTCTTTCCCTGCAGCCCTTTTAAGAAAAGAGTCATTCTCGAAACGAACAGGTGGAACGCTAGACCCATGCGCTGCTCTACAGACTGAAATTGAAATTCCGGCGGGAGCTTCTGTTGAAGTGACTTGCGTATTAGGCCAGGCAGCTGATCGCGCTTCTGCTCGCGAACTTATTCGAAAGGCTCGAGCGAACGATCCTCGAGCCGTGCTTGATGCAGCTCAGACACAATGGCGCCACATGCTTGAGAAAGTTCAGGTTGAAACACCTGATCCATCGTTTGATTTAGTGATTAATAAATGGTTTTTGTATCAAACAATTGTTTGCAGACTATGGGCAAGAGCTGCGTTCTATCAGGCCGGTGGAGCGTTCGGGTTTAGAGATCAGCTCCAAGATGTAATGGCAGTAATCAGCGTTTCACCTGAAATGGCTCGCGAACAAATTCTTCGCGCTGCCAGCCGACAGTTCATTGAAGGAGATGTCCAGCACTGGTGGCATCCGCCATTTGGTCGCGGTGTACGTACGCATTTCTCAGACGACTTATTGTGGCTTCCGTATGTCGTTTCACAATATTTAAAAGTGACTAATGACCATTCGATTTTAAAAGAACGAGTCACTTTTCTCGAAGGTCCAGAGCTGCGAGCCGATCAGGAAGATTCTTACTACACTCCTAATGTTTCACATTTCAACGACAGCATTTATGAGCACTGCGCGCGCGCAATTGATCGAAGCCTAAAAGTTGGTGCACATGGCTTACCATTGATGGGTTCCGGCGATTGGAACGATGGTATGAATCACGTGGGTCTTGGTGGCAAAGGTGAAAGCGTTTGGCTTGCTTGGTTCTTACATAACAATCTTAAAAACTTCACTCCAATTGCTGCGCTTGAGCGCGATCTCGAGCGTGTGAATAAATGGACGAAACATGCTGACTCGCTTGTCACAGCAATTGAGAAGAATGCGTGGGACGGAGCTTGGTACCGGCGCGCCTACTATGATGATGGGACGCCGCTTGGCACTAGCAGTGATACTGAATGTCGAATTGATTCGCTTGCGCAAAGCTGGGCAGTGATATCAGGTGCTGCTGACCCTGCTCGAGCAAAACAAGCAATGGCAGCAGTCAGTGAGCACTTAGTAATACCTTCTGAAGAAATGAT
>JAYSYM010000002.1:0-2645 GCA_043727635.1 Bdellovibrionales bacterium
GGTATGCTCGGCGCCATCGTTGTGAACTACTTCTCTCGCGCTCGCGAATTCCGCGCTGACGCCGGCGGAGCTCACTTAGCTGGCCGCGACCGAATGATCAAAGCCCTTCAATCGCTCGGCGCCGTAGCTGTACCTATCGAAAAAGACCACAAAGGCTTTGCAACATTGAAGATCAACGACCGCAAAGGTTGGGCGCGAATCTCCAGCACTCACCCATCTTTGGAAGAACGCATCGCACGCTTACAGCGCGCTTAAAGAAGTTTAAGTTGGGCTCGGGACTTTGGTTTCGAGCTTGTAGTTCCGAATCGCCCGCCGATTCCGATGAGGCGCACAGGTCGTCCGCCTCTTTCAAAAGCTTCCTTCAACAACTCCTCGAAAACTTGAATCTTTGGTAAGCCCTTAGAGGCTTTTTCGTGCGTGGTAGTTTCGAAGTCGTGAAACTTTAACTTAACAAAAGCTCCGCGCACTTGCGCACCAAGCTCGCGCTTGTAAATTCGCTCAAGCCAATCGTTGTAAAGCTCAGGAAGTTCGGCCAGACACGCTTTCAAGTCCACCAAGTCACTTGAGAAAGTATTTTCAACGCTGAGTGATTTTCGCTCGCTTGAAGTATCGACCTCACGGTTACAAATTCCTCGCGAATTATCGTAGAGAGTTACTGCCCACGAGCCAAAATGTTGAGTGAGTTCGGCGATACTGCGCTTCTGAAGATCACCGCAGGTTTTGAAACCTAGCGAGTGCATCTTCTCAGCCGTTACCTTGCCAACTCCGAAAAGCTTTTCGACCGGCAAATCTTTTACGAAGTCGTCGATTTCGGATGGCTTGATAACTTTTTGTCCATTGGGCTTGTTCCACTCGCAAGCGACCTTCGCCAAAAATTTATTCGGTGCAATTCCGGCGGATGCAGTTAACCGAGTTTCTTCAAAGATTAATCGTCTAATCTCTTTTGCGATAAGAGTTGCCGAGTTTCCGAAATGGTTGCAGTCAGTGACGTCGAGGTAAGCTTCATCGAGGGAAAGTGGTTCAATCTTGTCAGTGAATCGCTCCATGATGGCTCGCACTTCACGTGATGCTTTTTTATATTTTTCGAAGTTGTGCGGAATGATGATGAGTTGTGGGCAAAGTCGAATTGCGCGAGATGAAGGAATAGCCGACTTTACGCCAAACTTACGAGCTTCATAAGTCGCAGTCGTAATTACTCCGCGACCTTGCGGCCGACCACCCACCGCAACTGGCTTACCAACCAAATCAGGTCGATCGAGCAGTTCCACTGCTGCGTAAAAACAATCCATGTCGATGTGAATAATCTTTCGCACGATACTCTTTAGGTACCCGGTTCCCTTTGGTTTAGCAAAGCGTTATAATTGCCGCAATGCTAAACCAAAGGGAACCGGGTACCTAAATGTCGGATCGAAGTATTGGAATTGCAGCAGCGGCTTTCACCGGTTTCTGCTGGGCAACTTTGGCGGTGATGCTGAAGGTAATGCTTCATTTCGCAGATACGTTTACGATTGCCTGGTTCAGACTTTCATTCGCATTTCTATTTTTGCTCTTGTGGATGGCGTGGAAAACGCCTGGCCAGCTGAAGATTCTCAAGAATCCGCCATTGCTTGGGCTAGTTTGCGGCTTAGGACTCGCCGGAAATTATATTGGCTACATGATTGGGCTTTCTCTAACTGGCGCGAGCAACGCTCAGATCTTTATTCAAATTGCGCCGATCAGTTTAATTTTAATTGGCGTTTTCTATTTCAAAGAATATCCAACTAAATCGCAGCTGACTGGCTTCATCATTGCTGCGGCCGGTTTTGCGCTCTTTTATCGAGATCAACTCAACTCAGCTTCGCATGGCGCTGAAAACTACAACGCCGGAAATTTGTGGATTTTATTTGCAGCCGTGAGCTGGACCATTTTTGCTGCAGTCCAAAAGGTTTTGTTAAAAAAATTTCCAGCAAACCAACTGAATCTTCTCAACTACGCCTTAGGAACTTTGGTCCTCTTTCCGTTCTGTAATCCAGCTATTTTCGCGCAATTAGACTTTTGGCAATGGAGCATGATGTGTATTGCCGGTTTAAACACCGTAGTTGCGTACGGAGCGCTTGCAATTGCATTCAAAAAAATTCCCGCAAGCGAAGTGTCAATCATTGTGACAATGAATCCACTGATCACCCTCTTATTTATGTTTGTCCTCGACCAAATGGCAGTCACGTGGGTAGAGAATGAGCCGCTTCATTTGCTTGGTGCGGCAGCTGCCGTTGTGGTCGTAGTCGGAGTCATTTTAGCTGTTCGCAAACCCAAACTCAGCTAGTATTTAAAGATGCGTTTGGCTCTTGCGACTCTCCTACTTCTCGTCACATTTTTTTCTGCCTGTTCGACGATTTCAAAAAATCAGAGCGCGCATATTTTAAAACTTCTTCCGCCGCCTATTGATCTCGATGCTCATCAAACTCCTGAGCAAGCGGAAGCCACACTAATTCCACTTCTCGCTCCCGACAAAGATCAATCGTTGAAATGGTGGGCTCGTTATCAACTTGGCCGAGTGTGGGCGAAGGCCGATCCGAATAAATCTTGTAGCTTCTTTACTCAGGTGAGCAATGAACCAGGATCCCCTTTAGCTCACTTAGCTCTCTTAAGAAGTTTGGAAGTCTGCC
>JAYSYM010000003.1:0-2615 GCA_043727635.1 Bdellovibrionales bacterium
CGTTGGTGGTCTCTGGATGCGTTGGTGGCAACAAGCCAGAACCACAACAACGTACCGTAGCTCAAACACAAACTAACTATTGCATCGCCCTTCGCGGCAACGGCGAACTTCAGCCAGCTCACTGGGGAGCACTGGCGCAGACCATTGAGAAATTCGGAATTCCATCTGCGATGTCAGGCGGAAGTTCAGCAAGCATTTCGATGTTCTTACTTGAGTCAATGGCATTTAATCCGGCCGTTGAAACTCAGTCCGAAAGTGTTCAGAAAACTTCGTACGCATTCATGCTGAAAAGCTTGGTCGGTTTCTTCAGTGAACTTCGCAAAACACCACTTTATTCTGACGTCGAAAAATTAGTTGGTACTGCAAAAGATTTCTCGAAAAACTCTTTACTAGAGAATCTGCAAAAAGCAGTCGTAGCAGGTCAGTTCCAAGACGCAATGAAACTTTATAACGAAGCAGTTGCAAGTGCCGTGGTTGATCCCGACACAACTGATGCTTTGAAGAGAGCTGTATTAGAAAGTGATCTTCCGCGAGCTACGTTTTTAATTAGTGAGTTGCGCGAAACTGCGCGGGTGTTCGGAAAATTCAACGCCGAAACCGATGACAATTTATTCTTCCGACCTGGAATCGTAAATTTCGAAAAAGCAGCGGAACTTTTCGGAAGAATTTCTGGTTTTTATTCTGCTGAAGGGTCTCGTCCTCTAGCAGAGGCATGGAGTGAACTTCTCAAAACTTGCTCTGCAGACTCTGAGGGAAAACTTTGGCACGAGATCGTCTCGAAAAATCCCGAATGTTCAACTCAGTTTCAAGCAATGTTCAAAAGTTATTTCATGAGTAATGCGTCGAACTTCAAAGCTGAAGAGCGCATCATCGGTCGACGTTTCGAAGTTTACCCATCAACTTCAGTTTTGGTCGATAGTGCATTAGCTGACTTTAAAAAAGCGAAAGCACTTTATCGCTCGAGCATGGATCCACACTTCGGAAAGAATTTTAAAATTTCGAACCCGGAACATGTCCGTTTTGGATACTGGGGAAAAACTGATCGTCTGAAAGCAATTCAAGCAAAGCTCGATCCTACAGACGAAAAAGCTCGCCGATTCTTGGCACTCGGGCCTGCGACTTGGAAGCAAGTGTTGGCACTTTCTCCAGCTGAGCCAGGCCTTTCTCCGATCAAAGAATTCCGTAACCAAGCCGGCAGAGTTTATGCGTCAGCAGGCGGCTGGTCAGATTTGCATCCGGTTGATTTGTTGAAGGCGGCAGGTTGTTCAGATGTCGTCTATGTCACTCGCAAGGGTGTCGAGAGTACGTTTGCTCAAGGAATCGCTCGTCGCTTGATGGGCGAAGAGGCGCGCTACAAACTTTACGAGTCAGAGAATTCAAATAGTTCGTTTAATCGTTCGATTCGAAACGCTAATTCAGTTCTTTGCACGAACTGGAACGCTTATAATGTGAAGACTCAGGCTGCGGCGTTGATTGAAAATTCTTATCGAAGCCCGATCATCGATGCGGCGAAGAAGCCAGCAAAGCAGATCCCGGGCTGTACCGCTAATTAATCTGGCGAATAATTTTTGCGGGCTAATTACGGCGGGCTAATTATTTAGTGACGACTTTGCACTGAGAAGAATATCGGAACTTGCGATCGATCAGCATCGTTGAGCTAGTTGGTCCGTTAAGATCTGGGTTTAAAGAAATACGAACTAGGGCATCAGACTCGTCAACCAACTGATAGGTCGTCACTGAGTGAGTTTTCAATTCTCCTGCCTCAATTGATGTCATGTGACCAGTTACGTTAATTGTTCGAACTTCTGATGTTTGAGCTGTTGCAGTAGAGCGGGTTGCGTACTGAACTGTCCCTTGGAGAGTATCGTCATTTGCGACCGATAAATTAGCCACCATCATGAACTGAGCCATCGTCGCTTGCGGATTCGGCTTACATTTGATCTCAACCGAGCGAGCTTCTGCAGTTAAGCCACTTAAGAACACGACAGCTGCTAAACTAAAATGAGTCATATAACCCTCCGCTATAGGTAGATCGAAACAATCTATTAGACTGTCTAAAGAGCCTTGGGCAACATAATACTTCCAAAGACGGCTACCTGGTTCGACAAGGCCCTGCCTTGTAATTGTTCCATACGCCCTTAAGCGAATTTCGAAGGAGAAATGAAATGGAATTAGCGTACACAGCGAAAGCAAAAGTAACCGGTGGTCGTGCAGAAGGAACGGGCGAGAGTTCTGACGGAAATTTGAAATTAAAAATGAGTTATCCAAAAGAGCTGGGCGGTAACGGCACTGGAACCAACCCAGAGCAACTTTTTGCGGTCGGCTATGCTGCTTGTTTTGAAGGAGCGATGGGAGTTGTCGCGAGAAATCAGAAAGTGAGTCTCGGGAAGTTTTGGATCGACTCTGAGGTGATGCTTTACAAAACTCCTGAAGGTGGTTTTAAGCTCGGCGCGCAGTTGACTGTTAATACTCCAGAGTTAGATCAGCAAACTGCAAAAGCTGTCGTTGATCAAGCTCACCAAGTTTGCCCGTACTCAAATGCTACTCGTGGTAACATTGACGTGAAACTTAATGTGATCGGTAAACAATAATTAGCGGTAACGATTGATTTCGTC
>JAYSYM010000004.1:0-2613 GCA_043727635.1 Bdellovibrionales bacterium
TGCAGCAGACGGCACCATCATTCCCGTACCTACAGATGCCGCAAACATTAAGCCAGATGCGGAAGGCACTAAAAGCTTTTATATCGAATCGAGTTTGCCATCGCTCACCGGCAATGGCGAAACAGCTGAAAATGCTAACGTTGTACGCGTGGTCGGTTTGAAAAATTCAAATCTTAAAGATTTCACATCGGAAGACTTCCTTAAAGTCGTACAAGGCCTTTGCGACAAAACAGCAACCACGATTAGTTCTGTGGTGCCTGACGCCGGTGGCGTCACCACGGTTAAATGGAGCGCGGCTGGCGGTGGTGCCGGCAACTTCTCGCTACTCATCGCACAGTCGATGAAGGATGGCGCCAACAGTGCTTTCTGCACAGCGGACTAAAACTTTTAGTTTTGTAGCCGCTAACGTCTGTCTCAAGTGCAACGCAATTTCGAATATTTTCACCATAAAAAAAGGCCACTCAGTATTCTGGGTGGTCTTTTTTTCGTCGCTCAGGGTAGGCATGTCTAAATAAGTTTACTAACTCTTGTTAGGAATCCATTTAAACCTATTTGTCACTTATCGCGCTTGAATAAATCGCTCTCCGGAAAGCGAAAACTTGGGGTGAGCGGAACGTTCTTATTGCGGTAGCCAAGTGGCAGCACGATGACGGTGTGCTTATCTGCCGGGAGGCCCAACAACCTATCGTACTCAGGCCCCAGGATCCCTTCCATCGGGCAAGAATCAATTTGCAGCTCGGCACAGGCCGCCATGGCAAAGCCTACCGCAATGTACGCTTGCTTTGACGCCCATGCGGTGAGCACTTTTGTGTTCCGGTTCTCGAGTGAGCTGCGCATCATCAACTCGTAGTCTTTTAGTTTAGCAAGCATTTCACTGTCGCCTTCGCTTAGTAGACTAAAATACTCATCGATGCGTTTTTTTATATCGATTCGTACAACGAAAGTAAGTAACACCGAACAGGCGATGATTTGCGGCTGATTCCAAGAATGTTGCAATAGCTTTTCTCGCAGAGCTTTGTTTTTGAGCACGTGCACTTCGAATGGTTGCAGTCCAAACGACGTCGGTGCCATGCGAATAGCATTTAAAATTTTGGTTAGATCAGCATCGCTGACATCCGCATCTGGATCGAAAGATTTAATCGCACGTCGCCACCCGAGTTGAGATAAAAAAGAACTCATGCTGTCTCCTGGAGATTTTATTTTGATTTATACAGGCCATTGTTTACGTATCGTAATTATACTCACAGTCAATTTCTTAGACAACAAACGCCTGGCCATAGCATCACTGGTAGCTACGGAATGCGGCAACTACGTAGCAACATCTCCTAATAATTTTCCAGGAAGGCACTTAGGATTTTAACGTCATCAATTACGGCATGCAGTTTTGCGAGCGCCTCCGCGTGGTCGGTTCTAACCATGGTGCGCTCAACAAAGTCATTCAACTCGACATAATGCGGAGTCGATAGCAGCTCTGCATTTATCTCTGCTTTAATCGCTGCTTTGGTCTCTGCAGTAGTTCTAAGCTCGGCTATCACTCTAAGTTCAGCTTTAGCCTGTTTAATCGCCGTACGCGCCCCTTCGATGGAGTAACGTTTTTCATACAATAAATGTTTAATTAAAAATGAAATCTGCACGTCGCGACGCTTGTAAACGCGTTGCTTATTACGGGCTTTAAATGGCTTTAATCCTTCGAATTCCATCTCCCAAAAACGCAGCACGTAGGTTTTGATCCCAAGGAGATCCCCCACTTCGCCAATGCGAAATTCGAGTTTGTCGGGAATAAGTGCAAAGTCGATGGCAAGATTTAATAGGCTAGCAATTTCGGATACTGAATTTTGATCACTCTTCGAACTCATCACCCATCCCCTCGGCGATGTCGTGTCCATTGAGAACGGCCTTTAACACCTGACTTGGTGAAAAATTTAAAACGCGGCGAGCACTGATACGGATCTGTTCACCGGTCTGTGGATTGCGACCAACGCGCTCCTTTTTTGAGCGCACCTCGAACTTGCCAAAACCAGAGATCTTAACTTTCTGGCCTTCTTGAAGCGTCTCCTTAAGAGTACCGAAAACCATTTCCACAAGCTCCGAGGCTTCTTTTTTAGAAAAGCCAATGCGCTGATACACTTTTTCGACCAGATCGGCTTTAGTTACCGTTGAACCCGCAATATTTCGACCGCCCATGAAATTACCTCATCACTAAGAGTTAGCCGAGCGCGCTGTTGTAACCACAATGAGCCCGCAATCGTCTAGGAAATACCAACACACCCTAAGCTAGCAAGGCTTGATAAACTTGCAAGCCTTTTAAAATGCAAGCGTTCGTCTTATCGCAGCTCAACCTTGAGCTGTTGTTTTACCTTTGCAATGATTTGATCTTGAATCACGTTGATCTCAACGTCTTCAAGAGTGCGTCCGTCGGCCTGAAACTTCATGCGAAAAGCGATGCTCTGTACACCTTCACCGAGTGGTGAACCCTTGAAGTAATCAAAAATAAAAATTGCTTTGCACAGCGGGCCGGCGGCTTTTTTTATACAGCTCATCACCTCACCGGCGGCGAGATGTGTTGGCACCAAAAAAGCAAGATCACGCTCCATCTCTGGAAATGCGGAGAGG
>JAYSYM010000005.1:0-8031 GCA_043727635.1 Bdellovibrionales bacterium
AGCGTAAGTAGACGGACGGCCAATACCCTCTTTTTCCATCGTCTGAACTAAACTTGCTTCGGTAAATCGCGCAGGCGGTTTTGTTTCATGTTCAGTCGAAAGAACCTTTGTGCACTCAACCGTGTCGCCTTTTTTCAAATTCGGAAGACGAACTTCTCTTTCTTCGAGAGCTGCCGTTTCGTCATCACTTCCCTCAACGTAGGCACGTAAGAAGCCCGGGAATTCAATTGTCATTCCCGACGCTGCAAAGACAGCATCACCAGCAGCGAATCTTACGCTCACTTGCTTTTGACGAGAGTTCACCATCTGCGAAGCTACTGTACGCTTCCAAATAAGTTCGTAAAGTTTGAAGTGAGGACCTTTTAGTCCTGTATCGTCAGGAGTGATCATCTCAGTGCCTGAAGGACGAATCGCTTCATGGGCTTCTTGAGCACCCTTTACTTTTTTGCCTTCGTACAACCTAGGCTCTTCCGGCAAATATTCTTTTCCGTAAAGTGCTTTGATACGATCACGTGCTGCTAGCAACGCTTCTTTTGACAAGAACGTTGAGTCAGTACGCATGTAGGTGATCCAACCTTGTTCGTACAAGTTTTGTGCGACCTGCATCGTCTCTCGAGCACCGAGCCCAAGTTTACGGTTAGATTCCTGCTGTAAAGTTGAAGTAATAAATGGCGCTGCTGGTTTTCGAGAAAGTGGCTTCTCTTCAACTTCAGTCACATTCCATTTTTGTTTTTCGACGTGAGCCGTGATGTTGCCAGAGGACTTACCATCTAAATGTAAAACATCTTTATCTTTTAATAGCGCGCCAGTTAACTGATCGAAGTCTTTACCGGTCGCAATTCGTTGCTGTTTGTAAGTGAGCAAGCGAGATTCAAATCCCACTCCGTCTTTTGTGTTCTCACCTTGCACGCCCCAGTAAACTGACTTCTTAAAACGAATGCGCTCGTGCTCGCGCTCTACGATCAAGCGCACACCAACTGATTGAACTCGGCCAGCTGAGAGTCCAAACGCTACTTTTTTCCAAATTAAAGGAGAAATTGTGTAACCAACTAAGCGATCAAGAACACGCCGTGCTTCTTGAGCACGAACCAAGTTGTCGTCGATACTCCGTGTTTCGCGAAGAGCTTTCTCAATCGCAGGCTTCGTAATCTCGTGGAACACCATTCGGGTCACTGGCACCGTCGGCTTTAGTGTCTCAAGCAAATGCCAGCTGATTGATTCCCCTTCTCTGTCTTCGTCGGTCGCGAGAATCAAGAAGTCAGCTTCTGCCAGTTTGTCTTTAAGTTGCTTTACAACTTTGACTTTATTTTTTGGAGTTAGATAAATCGGCTCGAAGTTCGCATCAACATTCACACCAAGCTGAGCCCATTTCTGTTTTTTATATTTTTCAGGAATGTCTTTTGATGATTGCGGAAGGTCACGAACGTGGCCCATACATGATTCGATCATGTACTCTTTGCCTAAGAACTTGCGGATCGTCTTCGCCTTGGTTGGCGACTCGACGATGACTAGTGTTTTTCCGCCATTGGATGCTTTGAGGGCTGGAGCTTTTTTTGCCATTAATGAGGGGCTTTCTTTGTTTGAGGCAAATTCAATCAACTGCTGATTTGATTGCCTCTATATATATCGATTGCGCCGTATATTGTTTTGGCGCACCCGTGAAATCCAAAGTGAGCCTCGCCGGCGTTTTCTGCAAGCCCATTTTTTGACGCGGGTGATTTGCCAATCTCAAATCCGATGCATAGACTAAAGACCAATGAAGCCACTTCAAGATTTCAAAAACAAAAGTATTCGCGTGCTGTTCACTGACATTGACGACACCGTAACCGAACACGGAAAACTTCCGGCCGAGTCATATTCGGCGATGTGGAAGCTGGCTCAAAACGGTATCAAGGTCGTGCCCGTCACAGGTCGACCTGCTGGTTGGTGCGAGATGATCGCGCGCTTTTGGCCAGTAGATGGAATTATCGGCGAGAACGGTGGCTTCTACTTCCGTTACGATGAGCCAACAAAAAAAATGCTCCGTCATTTTGTTTTCGACGATGCAACTCAAGCTGTGAATCGAAAGAAACTCGATAAAATTCGAGACGAAGTTTTGCGCGAAGTGCCGGGCAGTGCCGTCGCATCCGACCAGTTCTCACGATTAATGGATCTTGCGATCGACTTCTGCGAAGACGTTCCACCTTTACCAGAATCTGATGTTGATAGAATCGTAGGCATTTTCGAACGCAATGGCGCCGTCGCCAAAGTGTCTTCAATTCACGTCAACGGCTGGTTCGGCTCTTACGATAAGCTTTCAATGTGCAAGGAGTTTACAAAGCGCGAGATGGGCTTTGATCTAGCAATGAACTTAGGGTCATGCGCCTTCAGCGGCGACTCCCCTAACGATGAACCAATGTTCGGCTACTTCGAAAACTCTTTCGCCGTCGCCAACATCAACCAATTCATCACGCGCTTAAAAGCAAAACCCGCTTACGTCGCTTCAAAAAACGGCGCAGCGGGCTTCGTCGAAATCGCAAATCAGCTCTTAGCTAATCGCTAGCTTAGTGTTCAGCGCCGCCATCTTCGAGATACAGACAGCCATTTTGATCTTGGCGAACATACTGAATTTCGAAGAGATTTAAAACCATATCGACGCGGCCAACTTTAACTGGAGCATCACGGAAGTCTAAATTGAGCTCGTGCACCCAACGCAATGACTTGTTCAATTTATATGTATCACCTGTGCGAACCGTGTTGAGAATCTGTCCATCGAAAGCAACTACTAGGTCACGCGAGCCAGTGAGATTTTTAAAAGTAGTCGAGTTGGGCGTCACAGTAATCTTAACAGTATCGACCTTCGAAGCTGTGTTCCCAGCATCAGCGTATCGATGAAGCGTAATCACTTGGCGATCCTGACAATCAGCTTTAGCAACCAAGCTAAATGCAGAAACTAGAACTAACGATAAAGCCGAGAAAATCAAACCTTGTTTCATAATCCCTACTCTCATTTAAATTAAATTATTCGCGAACGACGGTTACGTTTTTAAGTTCGCACTGTCCCTGGGCGTAGTAACTTGGAAGTGTGTCGACTGTGATTTCGCTTGCGCTAGTTGAAAACACTAATCTTTCAACTCGCTCCACCGATCCAGAAGCTTGATTTTCGATATTAAGCTGTTCAACACTCATCAACTTCGCATCGACTTTGCCATTCATCGCAACCGCGACGGCTGCCTTAGCTAGGTCCTCGCATTCAGCTGCCTGAGCAAACGAGGGAACTGTCAAAAGAGTAAACAACACTGTAAAAAGCTTAAGTGCCAAACGCATAGCGATCTCCTAATAACTATTGATCCAAGTCACAGGATGACTAAGCACTGACTGTGCCAGCTTACTGAATTTCGAAATTAATTTTCTGGTAATAGATCGTGCTCGTCGATTCGTAACCGGAGTCTGTACCCCAAACGATCCAAAACCCACCACGCGAATCCACTGTAAAGCCAGTCGCAACCGACGATCGCTTAACTATAGTCTTAAACTGATCTGCATTCTTATCTTCGCACTGAAGACCGTTGTTCATCGAAGTCGAAATCACCGCAAGATCCTGACCACCAACGGTTTGATTACCTTTATCCAAATTCAAAACGTAATTCTCATACACGCCACTTCCACCATCACTCACAGCCTTAGGCTCGATCATCGACGCTCCAGCTTTAAGCGATAGAGCATCAGGCGCGCCACCCGCACCAAAACATCCTGCAGGCGCATCGACCGACGCGATAATCTCAAAAGTAACAGTATGAAGCGAACCAGGTTTTAAATGCGCATCGATGTAACACTTCCCAAACATAAACAAATCATCCGAACGATTCGTTCCCGTAATCATTAGCGCATTCTGTTTAGAATTATTTGGCGGAGCAGAGAGCTCCCAGTTGAGCGTGTAAATTTCATGTTGAGCCGGATCGACCGGATAATCTGCAAACGCCGCTGTACACCCTTGTAAACCTTTTGCGAAATCAACCGAGTACTGCGCTGCTCGCGCTTCGATATTTAACAAAAGTAGAATTGCTAATGTGAGCATCGTTTTCATGAGGTAACTAGATCGAAGAGCTAGAGAGTCATCAAGTGATATTTCCTCCAAAGCCCAACTCCAATATACCAACATTCTTGCCAATATATTGTCATTGCCACTTAGGTGACTCGTACAAGTTAAGCGGCAGTCGCTTCACGCGGCACAACGATGCAAATTATTTCTTGTTCGGAGGATTACCAAGCAATGCCGCAAATGGATTGTTGAACGGTGAGCCACCAGGGCGCGGTCCGCCGCCACTTGGTCCACCGGCACGAGGTGCGCCAGGGCGAGAACCACCACCACTACCTCCACCACGCGGAGCACTCGGTCCAGAAGAAGGACGAGTTCCAGCAGCGCGCGGAGCACCCGGAGTCGGTCGCGATCCACCTGCCGGAGCACCACCAGCCGGAGCAGTAACACCTTCACCACGCGGAGCACGAGGTGCTCTCGGTGCACGAGGCGCGCGAGGCGGTGCCGAAGCACCCTCTTCGCGAGGAGCACGCTCAGCTTTAGGAGCTGGCTCCAGCAACATCGAAAGAGAAATCTGATTCTTCTCTTTATCAACTTTCAAAACTTTTACTGTGACTTGATCACCTGGGTTTACAACTTTGCGAGGATCATCAACGAACTTATGCGAAAGCTCAGAGATATGAACCAAACCATCTTGGTGAACGCCAATATCAACAAACGCGCCGAAGTTCGTAACGTTAGTTACTAATCCCGGGCAAATCATTCCATCAGCCAAATCTTTTACTTCAAAAATATCATCTCTAAACGAGAATGCCTTAAACGCATCACGCGGATCACGCCCTGGCTTCTCTAATTCACGAACGATATCATCAAACGTGAATTCACCAACGAGCTGAGCCCATTTTGTACGAAGCTCAACAAGCTTCTTTGAGCCTTCGCCCATTAATTGCGAGGGAGTAATCCCCAACTCATCAGCCATATCTTTTACTGCTGCGTATCTCTCAGGATGAACACCAGTGTTATCTAACGAAACTTTTCCGTTATGAATTCGCAAGAAGCCTGCGCACTGTTCAAATACTTTTCCACTGAACCGGGGAATCTTAAGCAACTGCTGTCGCTCTTCGAACGTGCCGTTCGCTTTTCTGTATTCAATAATATTTTGAGCTAATGCCGGACCAATTCCCGCAACGTGCGACAACAACGGAGCCGAAGCTGTATTCAAATCGACGCCTACGCTGTTCACGCAAGACTCAACAACGGCTTCGAGAGATTTCTTAAGCTGAGGTTGCGATACATCGTGCTGATATTGACCAACGCCAATTGCTTTAGGATCAATTTTAACAAGCTCCGCTAACGGATCTTGCAAACGACGAGCAATCGAAATCGCGCCGCGAACTGTGATATCTAATGCAGGGAATTCCTCCCGAGCAACATCGCTAGCTGAGTAAACCGAAGCACCTGACTCAGAGATCATGATCACCGGAATCGCTTCGCCTAAGTCTTTTAAAACTTTACGCAAGAACGTTTCAGCCTCACGACCACCAGTACCGTTACCAACAGCTACTGCATCAATTCGAATTTGCTTTAATACTTCAACAAAAAGCTGTTTTGCTTTTTCGTCTGCACCGTCGCCAAGAATCTGAAGCACCGTGTGAGAAATAAAGTTTCCGTGCTTATCGATTAACGCAACTTTGCAGCCAGTTCGTAAGCCTGGATCGATACCAAGCACACAACGAGGACCAAGAGGTGAACCAAGTAAGACACGGCGAACGTTCTCAGCAAACACCATAATCGCATCGCGATCAGCTTTGTCTTTAAGCAACTTATGAACTTCGTTTGAAATCGAAGGATGAACATGAACCGTCAACGCCTGCTTTGCGCAATTCTTCAAAAATTCGCAAGCATGTGACTCAGGCTTTGAACATGCAAAAGCCTCAAAGCGCTTGAGCAAACCGTCATCGTCGCCCTGAATTGCAACCGTGAGTTCACCTTCAGTCCAACCTCGGCGCATAGCTAAGTAGCGATGCGAAGCTTTTGATTCTTGTAACGCTCTCACCGAATCAGAAAATTCTTTGTACATGTCGAATTTCGAATTCGCTTTATAATCTTTAGTCGCCTTCGAAACTACTTTTCCATTCTTGAAGAAATCTTCGCGAACCATCTCGCGCAATGAAGGAATATTCGAAATGCGCTCAACAATGATGTCTTGAGCGCCTTTCAAAACGATATCGTAAGTTACGAAACCTGCTGCAGCACTCAGGTAACCCTTAGCTTTAACTTCTAAAGTCATCTCGTCAGAGATTTCGCCATGACCAAGAGACCAGATCCAGTCAGCAAGAGGCTCGATACCCGCTTCGCGAGCGATCGTTGCTTTCGTTTTCTTTTTCTTCTTAAACGGACGATAGATCTCTTCGAGCTCACCTAAATCCATCGAAGCTTCGATACGCTTCTTTAAATCTGCAGTGAGGTTCCCTTGCTCTTCGATTTCTTTTGCGATGAAGACTTTGCGCTTATTGATTTCAACTAAAGTTTCGTGCGCTTCGATGACGTTTCGAATTGCTACTTCATCTAAGTTACCCGTTTTTTCTTTTCGGTAACGAGCGATGAAGGGAACCGTACCACCTTCAGCAGCAAGCTCGAGAACTGCAGTAGCTGAACGAATGGGAATGTTTGGAAATTGGGATGCTAAGTAGGTCTGAAAGTTTGATTCCATAGTTACTTATGCCGGTAAAGGATCAGACCATTAGATGGATCATATGGAGAGACCCCAACAGTAACTTTATCACCCACAACTACCCGGATATTGAATCGTCGCATTTTTCCACAAAGACGCGCTTGGATTTCTACATTGTTCTCAAGTTGAACTTTGTAGAGACCGCCCGCCCCTGCGTCGACAATCTTACCTTCGAGTTGTGCTAAATCATCTTTTGCCATAGACCGAAATTTTTATCTCACCTAAGAAGGTTTGTAATTAGAAATAAGCATTTTTACGCCGTCTTTAAACAAAACCTCAAGACGATCATTTTGTGCATTCAAAATGTAACCCCAGCCCAAGACTTTGTGCATGACTGCGGTTCGGGGTTCGTAAACACCCGACATTTTGTAAGGTTCTGCCACTAAGTCGGTGGCTTTTGCGTAAAGGGCTTCCCATTTAGCACGTGCATCAGCGAGTTTTTCGAGACCTGCTAACAAGTCCTTTGCCGCTCGGCGTGCTTTTCTCGCTTCGACTTTATCAACCTTAGGTTTTGGCTCTTTTTTTGGTTTTACTACCGGGGGAGCATCTGGATCGACCGGCGCACCACTCATAATCGTTGGTGACGGGCTTGCTGCCTTCTTCTCTTTAGGAACCTTAGCTGCTTTTTCCGCTTTAACTACGGGAGCTGCTGCCGCCGGTTTAGCTTTCACGGCTTTTGGCTCAGCTTTAGCCTTAGCAACCGGTGCTTTGCTTGGTTTAGCAGCAGGCTTTGCTTTAGGTGCTGCCGCTTTCGCAGTAGTTGCCTTTGCTGCTGCCTTTGCAGGTTTCTTATTAGTCTTTTGGGCTGGTTTACCCTTAGCTGACGCTTTTGCCGCCTTCGCCACAGCTCCTCCGAATAAGATAAGTACTGAATTTATCTACTGAATCTTTCAAGCAATCTTAATAAACGGGAAAGTAGGCCAAAGTTCTCAATAACTCAAGCGGTTTATCGCCGATCGCTTGCGGATTACGAAGAGTCAGCCTAATTTACGCCAATGACGACATCAGCAGCCGAGATAAAAGCCGCCTTCCCAGAATTAGTTTTAGAAATTCGCGGAGAATCGTCAGCAAAATTTAATTTTGCTGATTCCCCCGATCGTGCCCGAGAGGGCAGCCTCGTATTTCTTTCGCGAGCAGAAGCAATCGAGACTGGCTTAAAGTCAGCAGCTAGTGGCTTGGTTGTCGATAAGAAAACTCTCGAGAAATTACCTGCAACTAAAAAAACTATTATCGTTGTTCCGGCCGTAGACCTCGCAATGGCCTTAGTAATTTCGAAATT
>JAYSYM010000006.1:0-2599 GCA_043727635.1 Bdellovibrionales bacterium
CCTCGCAAGTTGAGACCTAAGTCCGGCAGTTGATCGTAACTAACTAAGTTTCGGGAAAACTTTTTTCACTTTCTCCCATAAAAATTCACCGTAAGTCAGTTCTTTTGGAAGACTCAGCAAACTCAGCGAATCCCATCGCTCGCTTTTCTCAGTAGCTACTCGATCCAAAAGGTCGGGCGGCAAAAGCCTTCGATCAATCGGCTGAAGTTTACTTTTCCAGCCGGGATCGAAAAAGAATGGAAGTGAAATTCGATCTGCTTGTCCTTGATTCTTCACTCGGTGTGGAGTGGCTTTGTAAATTCCGTGAGTCCATACCTCAAGCATGTCACCGATGTTCACGACAAAGGTTTGTTTGATAGGTGGGGCTTCAATCCAACCACCTTTACGTGACTTCACTTGCAAGCCGCCACTCTCATCCTGCCGAAGGAGAGTTAAAAAACCATAATCGGTATGCTCTCGAACTCCCCACTCGTCATCCCCTTCAGACCAAACATGTTTTTGGTAGTTGAAGATGCGAAAGAGAATTGTCGGATCTTCACTAAAGCGTTCACGAAAGTACTTGCGATCAAGACCAAGTGAAAGCGCAATACCTTCCATCAGTAAGTGCCCGAGCTCAGTCATCGCTGTCATGTACTGCAAAGTAAGTTCTTGGAACCGTGAGTATTCCGCCTTCGTGGGCCATTGATTCGGGCCGTGAAGTGCTACTCCAGCTTCGACTGCCGGATGCCCTTTCAAAAGTTCTCGCCCGAAATAAATTCCTTCTTTACGGTCTGGCCGACCAGAAGTCAGCTCCCCACCTGGTGGGAAATATCCTCTCCACGCAAGACCACCTTTTTCCATCGCAATCTGCATCTTGAAATCGAGATCTTCCGAAAAGAACTTTCGAGAAAGAGATATTAGTTCCGTTTGCAGAGTTTCCGAAACTCCGTGCTGGCTGACGTAAAAAAATCCCAGTTCACCTAGCGACTCTCGAAATAACGCGAGTGTTGATTCTAATTCCCCAACGCTCGCGCCATTTTTCAATTTTGATATGTCGATGACCGCAATCTTTTCCACTTTTAGAAACGGCCGTCGCGGAATGGCGTTAGATCAACAACAGGTTTTGACTCACTAATGATATCGCTCACGAGTCGGCCAGTGCCCATACCTGATTGTAATCCTAACATCTGGTGGCCAGTCGCAATGACTAGGTTGCTATGCTTCTTAGCGCGACTAATGATCGGGACCCCATCGGGTGTGCAAGGTCTTAGACCTCGCCACAACTCAAGCTTTTCAGGTTCATCCGGAATATCCATGAAAGCTTTAGCACCTTTAATAATTGCCTCGACTCGTCGTTGAGTGATCGTGAAATCCTGATTTACAAGTTCAAGTGTTCCAGCTACGCGCACTGTATTTGAGCGCGGAGTCACTGCAACTTTACGCTCAACTAGCATCATTGGAACTTTCGGAGTCTTCGCGAATGGCTTAAGTATCATCGAATAACCCTTGCCACCCAACACCGGAATTCGCAAATCGAGCGCTTTCCCCATGTGAGCCGACCAACTCCCGGTGGCCAAAACATAATTAGTAGCGCGAATATCGCCGCGAGTGGTTTTCACGTAATCAATCGAACCGTCACTTTTGAAGCCAAAATCGTAAAGCTCGGCTTTTTCTAAAACTTCGTTCTTTCCGTTCTCAACTAACTTGCGAAGAGTCTGCACAACTTGGAGTGGTTCTGCGTGAGCTTCTGTCGGAAAATAAACGGCACCGCTCAAAGCTCCGGTTAACGCTGGCTCAAACGCTCGTGTCTCTTCAGCACTCATTTGTCTGCCAGGCACGCCATGCTCAGAAACTAAATTCATTTCTTGAATTGCATAATCCAAACCGGCTTGAGTCTGAGCTGCCATCAGCAAACCTTTTTGCTCAAAACCAAACGTCGGAGATTTTTCGTTCAGCTGCGAATAGGCATCAAGGCTGATTTTTGAAAGTTCAGTGAGCGCGGCAACAGACCTATGCATGTGCTTGTAGTTCATTGAAAACAAGAACCGAACAAGCCAGTTCATCAACATAAAACTAGGCTGAGGTTTTATGTAAAGAGGGCTTTCAGGATCGAGTAACCAGCGAACTGACTTTAGCAGCATACCCGGCATTGGTAGCGGCATTGAGAAGCACGGAGTAATCCATCCGGCGTTACCGTAAGAACACCCGTAACCGATGTCCCCTTTATCAATCACAATGACCTTGTAACCGCGTTGAGAAAGTTCGTAGGCGCTAGACATTCCGATGATGCCGCCGCCAATAACTAAGACATCACAAGTTCGTTTTTCCATGATCGACACAGCTTACCTGCGGTTGAGGTACTGCGCAACCGTCTGCTTACCAACTAAGTTGGAATTTTGCCTGAGATTTTTGCTGGTCGGTATTGTGCTCAATTATGTACGACGAGGTCGCACTAAGTTGTTGCTGAAAGGTCAGCGCAACGCCATTAGATTCAACTCGGCAATTGAGTTCGGTATCACTGTCCCTGAGTCGAACGGTTTTGAAGTTTGCGAAGGTGTATTTAAGGGGATCTTTGGGTTGCTCTTCCGCGACGTCGGGCTCGGGCTCGGGCTCGGGCTCG
>JAYSYM010000007.1:0-7989 GCA_043727635.1 Bdellovibrionales bacterium
GCCGGGCTTTTTTTGCTCTGATTGCGCGCACCAAGCACCCACTGACGCAAATCTGACAGCAATATTTTGAACTTTCAAATTCGTGGTTTGACTCACTCAACTTTGGCCACCTAATCTTTTGATCAGAAGACCGAAGTATAAGCCGAAAATTGGTTCGGCGTTTCTACGGGCCGCCGCAAATGGCCTACTACCGAGGGGAAGTCTTGTGACAAAAAGAGGGGCCGGAAAATTTCCGGCGCTGCTAGTTCTGTGTGCGCTGTTTATGACGAACAGCTACGCTGAGGCAGGCAGCAATGGTTCATTACATTTAGGTACATTCAACATTCGCTGGTTCGGCTCGGAAGAGCATGACAAAACGTACCAGCTTCCATCGACAAAATTAGAGCGCATTGGAGCGGTTAAAGATTTCCTTGCAAAGGAAATGCTGCCACTTGATGTGGTTTCGTTTCAGGAGATTGTTGATTTTGAGGCGCTTAAACTGGTTCTTCCGAAAGGTTGGACTTGCGCAAGTTACCTCCATCCAAACCCACTCCACCAACACGTAGTAGTATGTGTTTCACCGGCTTATAAGCTTGCGATGGTGCCCTACGACAATGACGGGCTGATTAACGAACTTGCGTACTACGACGCTGATCGCGCTCGTCCCGCTGTTCGAGTTGACGTGGTTGATAAGAGTGGAGCCAAAATCCTTCGCGTAGTTGGAGTTCACTTAAAGTCAGCTCCTCACTTCGCTCTACTAAGGTTGAAGCAAGTTGGAATGATTGCTCAAGATTTAAAGAATGATCCAAACATTCCGATGGTTGTGATGGGCGATTTCAATACTTTCTCGGCCAAACAAACTGGATTAGAAAAAGATGATGTCGAGCTCATTGGCCATCAACTGAACCAGTCAGGTGGCGGCTTCAGACGCATCGGTCATTCGAATTACACTTACCGCAATGGTAGTCAGCGCGGTCAATTTGATCACTTCTATGTGAATCGACTGGTTACAGCGACCACGGTTCCTGAGGCCTTTTCGGTTTGTTCGAATGTGAGAGATGGAGCTGGCTATAAAAATGCTAAGCACTATCTGCGTTATGTGTCGGATCACTGCCCAGTGAGAATGAAAATTAAGTTTAAAGATCGCTAAACAATCTGAGTCTAGAAGCGTTAGCCCTCCACTATGGTACTTCAGTGTGGCAAATCTAAGTTGTAGATTTGCTTTTTGAAACCGGAGGAGAACTCAATGATCACAGTTAACACAGGCATCCCAGAGAAAAATCGAATCGAAATCGCTAAGGGTCTGTCGAAGTTTCTCGCCGATAGTTACACTCTCTACCTTAAAACTCACAACTATCACTGGAACGTAACGGGCCCACAGTTCACAACTCTTCACGTGATGTTCGAAGGTCACTACACTGAACTAGCATTAGCTGTTGATGTGATCGCAGAGCGTATTCGCGCACTTGGTGAGTATGCCCCGGGAAGCTACAAGGCTTACGCAAAGCTCTCTCAAATTGAGGAGTCAGAAGAAGTGCCCAGCGCAACCGACATGATCAATGACCTTTTGAAGGGTCACGAGGCAGTTTGCCGTACAGCTCGCGAAATTTTTCCGGCAGCAGAGAGCGGTGGCGACGAGGCAACTGCTGACTTACTTACACAGCGTATCCAACTGCACGAGAAAACAGCTTGGATGCTACGCAGCCTACTTGCGAAGTAACCTTGAGTACTAAAATTCAGCGTGCTTTAATCTTGCTACAAACTTTTAAAGGGAGAAATTGATGAAACGTATTTTATTAGCAGCAGCAGTTGTACTAGGCGCTAACTTCGCACAAGCACAAGGCGACGCAGGTTGCGGTCTTGGTTCAATGATCATTCAAGAGAACACAAAACTTATGCAGATTCTTGCTGCGACAACTAACGGCACTTTCGGTTCGCAAACTTTCGGTATCTCTACTGGTACTTCAAATTGCAAATCGCAACAGATCGTTCGTAATGACAAAGCTATCCAGTACTTCACTGAAGCTAACCAAGCTGACTTAAGCCGTGAGATCGCTCAAGGCCAAGGCGAAAAACTTCAGACTCTTGCTTCTCTTTACGGCTGCCAAGGCGACGCACAACGCGCTTTCGCAACTAAAGCACAAGCTTCTTACTCTTCAATCGTTCCTACTTCAGATGTAACTGCTGAAGCTATGGTTCAGAACATGAACAACACTGTTGCGAGCACTTGCACAGCGATGTAGTTGATTGCGTTAATTTTTCCTACGGAAAAAGCTTGAAAGCCCACGTAAAGTGGGCTTTTTTGCGTTCATGCTTCGCCACTCGATCATTCTGATAGCTGCCGTCACCATCCTGATCCCTTTTGCGGCTCATTCTGCCGACCTGCTAGCAAAACCTGAAGCGATACTTGAAGTTAAAAAGCGTGCTGAGACCGCCGCTATTGCGTCTTCTCGAGAATGGCTCCTCATGAGTCATTATCGAAAACGAACGCTTCTAAGCGGCTATAAATCCGAAATTGATGGACGCGATTACTTCCTCGATAAAAATGGCCGCACCAACCCCAAGGCTGAGGTCGAGGCGACTCTTCATGCCTTTGCTCAACCAATAACTGAAGGAAACGACAAGCATCCGCAGTGTCGATACATCGGTCGACGAAATTTTCTCTTCGAGCGATTGGCGATTATCGAGATTCCCAAGATTGATTGCCCTGCCCACGCCATCTGGAAAAAGAATTTAGATGTCGTAGGCGCTTCAGTGATTTTTGCGAATGCGTACTTTGGAAATCCTGCCAGCATGTTTGGCCACACATTCCTAAAGCTTCAATCGCGAAACAATTCTGCCGACCGCGACTTACTCAACTACGGCGTTAGCTTTGCCGCAAATACCGGAAGCGATGGCGGGATCCCATTTGCAGTCTTAGGACTCACCGGTGGCTACCAAGCTGGCTACACTTTGCTCCCGTATCATCAAACACTGCGCGAATACACGAACATTGAAGGCCGCGATGTTTTTGAATATTCGCTAAATTTGACTGAAGCTGAGCTCGATCGAATGCTCGATCATTTACTTGAAGTACAAAATACTTATTTTGATTATTACTTTCTCGACGAGAATTGCTCGTATCAACTCCTTTCGCTTCTTGAAATTGCTCGTCCATCAATTTCGCTTACTGACAAATTTATTTACTTCGTTATTCCCGCCGACACCGTTCGCTGGCTAATGACTTCAAATGGCCTGGTCAAAAAAATTAAATATCGCCCAAGTCTTGCAACAGAACTTTACTCAACAACTGACAAGCTAAGTGATGACTTGAAAGTTCTTACACGTGAGCTTGTCGCTAAAGACGATCCGCCACGCAAACTTGCGCAGCTATCGACAGATGATCAGGCGAAAGTTTACGACGGTGCTTTACGCTACGTGAGCATTCTTGCGTACGACGAACCGACGCAGTGGAAAGAGCAAGCGTTCAAACTTCAAACACGCAGAGCATCTCTAGGTGTGGTGTCACCAATTTCTTATAGTACTGCTCCCCCACGCCCCGAACAAGGCCACGACTCTTCGCAATTGGGTTTGGGATATGGAGAGCGAGATTCTAACCCGTTTGTCGAATATCACGTGCGAGCGGCTTATCATCATTTACTTTCAAACGAGACCGGCTATTTACCCAACTCTCACTTGGAAATTTTCAGAATGAGTGGGCGAAGTTATTTCGATCCAAGCCAGACTATCCTTCAAGAAATTTCTGTAGTCGATATCATGGCGCTTTCACCTTGGAGTTCCTACTTCAAGCCCTTGTCATGGCGAGCTAACTTCGGTGTTGCGCGCTTACCTGACCTTCCTGTCGACTCGGCCCTAGCGTTTAATCTGACAGCGGGGTTCGGGAACGCGCTGGGGTTTGGTGATTCGCACAATGTTGTTTGGTTTTCATTTCTTCAGTTTCATTCAGACACTGGAAGCGACGTCGAGAAAAACTCGCGTACCGGCGCCGGAGTTCAAACGCAGTTATTAGTGAAGCCGTTTTCTTGGTTGTCAGTAACAGGCGGAGCTGAGTACCGAAATTATTTTTTAGGTGGCGACTACAAATTCAGCCGCGCCTTTGGCGAAGCCGGAGTTTCATTTACGCGCAATCTCGAGCTTCGCGGCGGCTACTCGCGCACTGACAAGGTCGACGAAGGAAAAGTACTTTTGATGCATCACCTGCTCTTCTAGGAAAATATGAAGCTGATGAAGTACATACTTTTGGCTCTCATGATTAGCGGATGCACGAGCGTTTTCTTTCAACCGAGCACGCAAGTCTTTCCGGCCGCATTTGATAAGAATATCACTCCAAGACCTTTTCGCATTCCGAGCTTTGATCAAACACCTTTAAGTGCGTGGTACTTCTCAGCTCCCAAGCAACCAGCAAAAGCGTTAGTAGTTCAGTTCCATGGCAATGCTGAGAACATGACAACACACTTTCAATCGGTGCATTGGCTCGCAGCCGAAGGGTATGACCTGATTACTTTTGATTACCGCGGTTACGGAAGTTCACCCGGTGATCCTAGCATGACTGAAGTTTCTAAAGATGTGATCGCAACAATCCAATACGCCGACAAGCTCGCAAGTGAAAAGAAATTGAGTCTGATACTAATTGGACAAAGTCTTGGCGGAAGTCTTTTACTTAACGCTCTTCAGGAGCTTCGACCTAAGAATTTAAAAGCGATCGTCATCGAAGGAGGCTTCTACAGTTACCGACAGATTGCGCGAGAGAAACTCGAACTTTTCTGGCTGACTAAACCGCTCAAATTTCTCACTTCAGTTTTAATCAGCGATCTTTATTCTCCCGGCGGGAAAGATAAGCTTGCGCGCCTTCCCCGTGTGCCGAAATATCTTCTTTACTCAGAGCAAGATCCGGTTGTTCCCTTTAATCATGGCGAAAAAATTTTTAGTGAGATGAGCGAGCCCAAATATTTCTGGCCACACTCAGAGCGCGGCCATATCAATGGATTTTTTATTCAAAACGGAAAGCGACGAGTTGAGCTTCTAAAGGCGTTCGACCTAGCACTTTCGACCAAGCCATTGCTATAAAAATTATGTAACAAGAATATAGATGACGAGAACATCGGTCAGGTGGTGAACCATTTGATCGAATCCGAGAGAAACCCAGAAGGACGACTTGTTAGGGTCATTAAAGCGACCTAAGTAGCGAGGGCCGGCCTTCAATCGATCCATTATAAAATGAACACCGAAGTCGACAAGTGCCAACCACCAGTATGACGGGTCAACGATCAAACAGATCACTAAAGTGAATCCGCTGTGAATCAAGCAATGAAGCGAAAGTGGGATGACAAAGTTCCATGCAGGAGAAACTTTGTACTTAAGCATAAAGTTAAACTGCAGAGGGAAATCAGCAAGGAAGTGCTTAATATGGAAGACCACGAGAAGCACGAACGTCAGTTTTAAAGGATCGTTCAGAAGATTATCGATCAAGTTGATACTCCTCTGCTTCGTCTAACCGTGTATTTGCGATTGCTCGCTCAATCTCTTTTTGAACTTTAACAAATTCTTTTCTAATACCCTCTTTATCGCGAGCTTCTTTTGCAGCTTCTGAAGCTAGCATTCGCTGAATAAATTCTTCTGTCGGCTTCTTTCGCTCTTCGCGCTTACGCCACTCAGCGTAGATTTTTCGAGCAAGCTCGAAGTCAGCATCTTGTTTCGCTCGTGTAGTTTTGTAACTCGGAACTGCACCAGTGCGCTCACGATCAATTTGCTCAAGGTATTTTATGAACCTACGGAAATCGGCTGCCCGATCTGTTTCGAACTTTACCTGGCGGCGGTAAGCCTCAGATTCTGCGTGCGCATCGAAAGTGCAAAGCATCGCTAATGTCAGCACGATGCTGCATAATACTCGTTGATGTAATCTCAGGTTGCTATCCACGGTGTATCTCCGATAAACCTATCGGCGATAATTAAGTTAAATATGAACTTAACACGGAACAAACAGCAGCCGCTTTCGGCTTTGGTCTAGGCGTGATAGCGTTATGTTTCATAAGTCGTCTCAGGGTGAGGCGCAAACTGTGGAGAGTAAATGGATTTCCTTTACGAACTAGGTATTTTTACTGCGAAAACTAGCCTGATCATCGTCGCGATACTGATTGTGCTGGTCGCTATTTTTACACTGGCGTCGCGAAATCGCTCGCGACACAGACAAGAACTTTCTGTCGATAAACTCAACGATCACTACAAGTGGCTACGCGATGTCCTTCAATCGCAAATCCTCGACAAAAAAGAGCTTAAGAACTTAAAAAAGCTAGAGAAGAAAGAAAAGAAAGCTAAAAAGCATGAACCTGATCGCAGTCGCCTTTTCGTTTTGAATTTTGAAGGTGATATCAAAGCAACTGCGGTGGGCTCACTTCGCGAAGAAATCACTTCGATCCTTACTCTCGCTAAGCCTGGCGACGAAGTTGTTTTAAAACTTGAAAGTCCGGGCGGAATGGTCAGCCAGTATGGATTGGCCGCTTCACAACTTCGCAGACTCAGAGACGCAAAGATTCCGCTTACCGTCTGTGTCGACACTGTTGCTGCAAGCGGCGGCTACATGATGGCATGTGTGGCTGATAAAATTTTAGCTGCACCATTTGCCGTTGTTGGATCAATCGGAGTAGTGGCCGGAGTTCCCAATTTCCATCGCCTACTTGAGCGCCACAATGTTGATTACAAGGAGTTCACTGCCGGCGAGTTCAAGCGCACAGTCTCCACTTTCGGCGAAGTTACTCCAGCAGGAGTCGAAAAATTCAAATCCCAAATTGAAGAGATTCATTCACTATTTAAAGTTTTCGTCTCAACAAATCGCCCTGCGATTGATATCCAAAAAGTTTCGACCGGTGAGTATTGGTATGGCTCACATGCAGTTGCACTTGGCTTGATCGATCAAATTACGACGAGTGATGATTATCTGTACGCTAAGTCGAAAGAGGCTGATCTTTTCGAGATCAGCTACTCGCACCCCGAAAAAATGAGCGATCGTCTGATCAAGCGATTGGCAGAGGCCGGCGAACTCGCCTTGATTCGCGCATTTGGCTTCGTGAGACGCTCCCGCTACGGTATCTAGAGCGCTGCGCTGCGTGACGGTTGCCTTCCTCCAAAGTGCCTACTACTTTTTAGTTCAGGTATGCTTCACGTCATCGGTTTCATCATCACTCTTTTAGTTTCGACTGCGGCGCTTAGTTCGCCGAGTGACGATTCGTTTTTTGATGGCCTTGGTACTGCGAACTTGCGAATCACAAAATTTGAATCGTGCGATCTTGATGGAACTTCTGGCGACAACCAGGGAAATGTTCCCGTTGAATGGCGACCAAATGGTGTTGGCAATTACGTTCAACCACCCGGCTGTTCGGCTGACACTCTAGAGTCGGCGATCATCAACTCCCCGACAACAACACTCAAAAAACATGCGATCGCAAATTACTTCAGTGGCTGCGGAGATCGGCTCGCAAGCTTTCATCACACCAACGCTCGTGCAATGGCGATGTTTGCTGGAGCGAGATACGCTTACTGTGATCATCCCCGCGTTCGCAGATTAAATTTTAAATTTGAAGATGGAACAAAACTCGGCGGCGTCATTGCCATGCAGTCAGCCGACAAAAATGGTGTTGATCAACCCAGACCATTAGTAATTTATAAGTGCGGAGTTTTTTGCGAAGTTGAAGATAGCTCAACGAAGCTGATGGTCATGCACATGTTTGACCAAGCTCCGTTTAACGTCATCGCCGTCGGTAACAACACGAGTGCCAACTACGCAGCCGACAATGATCACTTAGCATTGGGCGGCTACGATGATGGAATGCAACTGCTCCGCATTGCGCGCATCGTGCGAGATTCACCACTTTCAAAGTTAACATCTAGCATTCACGTTATCGGCATGAGCTTAGGCGGACATGCCTCGCTGATGAGTTCGTATTTAAATGAACACAACGTCGATGCTCTGAGCTTTCCGTACTACTCAAGTGCTCTCGCAGTCTGCCCGGTCGT
>JAYSYM010000008.1:0-2589 GCA_043727635.1 Bdellovibrionales bacterium
GAAGTTGCTTTCCGAGTAAAAGTCGAGAGCGTTCGCACGATGGTTAGCCGCGGGAAAAAGTCGCGTCTCTCTACTCCGAAGCCTTGGAAAAAGGCTCTCGTAAAGCTTAAGCAGGGCGAAAAAATCTCTGTTTTTGAGGGGGCGTAATCCATGGGTATCAAACTTTATAGACCACGTACTCCAGGCCGTCGCGGAATGACGGGATTCGATTTTTCGGAGATCACAACTGATACTCCTGAGAAATCACTCACTACTCCGCTTCGTCGTAAAGCTGCTCGTAACAACCACGGGCAGATCACAATTCGTCACCAAGGTGGCGGACACAAGCGTCGTTATCGCATCATCGACTTCCGCAGAACTAAATTAGAAATTCCTGCGAAAGTTGTTTCGATTGAGTACGATCCGAACCGCACAGCTCGTATTGCTCTTTTGCACTACGCTGACGGAACAAAAACTTACATCGTGGCGCCAATCGGCCTTGGTGTAGGTGATCAAGTTGTTTCAAGTGCGAAAGCCGATATTAAGCCAGGTAATGCTCTTCCACTTTCTGCAATCCCAGCCGGCACGACAATTCACAATATCGAATTGCGTCCTGGTAAAGGTGCTCAGATGGCTCGGGGAGCAGGCGCTGGAGCAACGTTGGTAGCGAAACTTGGTCAATACTGCCAAGTCCGTTTGCCATCGGGTGAAGTTCGCCAAGTTCTATCAACTTGCTTAGCTTCAATCGGCCAAGTCGGAAACACAGACAATGAAAATATCAGTATCGGTAAAGCTGGACGAAACCGTTGGAAGGGTAAGCGCCCTTCGGTTCGCGGCATGTCGATGAACCCGGTCGATCACCCACTTGGTGGTGGTGAGGGTGTTGGTAAGGGTCACCATCCGGTAACTCCATGGGGTCAACCTTGCAAAGGGTACAAGACTCGTCACAACAAGCGCACTGATTCGCAAATCGTGAAGCGAAGAAAGTAAGGGGATAGCACGTGGCACGTTCGGTAAAAAAAGGTCCATTCATTGATGATCACTTGCTCAACAAGATCTCTACAGCAGTAGAAAAGGGCGACAAGAAAGTTATTAAAACTTGGTCTCGTCGTTCGGTAATTTTCCCTGAAGCTGTTGGTCTTACTTTCGCAGTTCACAACGGAAGAAAATTTGTTCCTGTTTACGTTACTGAAAACATGATTGGTCACAAGTACGGTGAATTTGCACCTACTCGTACCTTCCAAGGCCACGCAGAGAAGAAAGCCGCTAAACCGGCTCCTTCGAAAGCCTGAGGTTAAAGATGGAAGTTAAAGCGTTTTTAAGAAATCAAAGAGTGAGCGCACAGAAGGCTCGAATCGTTGCTGACATGGTCCGCGGCAAAAACGTGAACGATGCACTTCGCATTCTCGCGTTCATGCCTCAGAAGCCAGCTACGATGTTGAAGAAATTGATTGATTCTGCAGTAGCAAATGCTGAACACAAAAAGACTATCGACGTCGATACTCTTTATGTGAAGCACTTGTCGATCGACATGGGTACGTCACTTGATCGTTTCCGCCCACGTGCACAAGGTCGCGCGACTCCAATCAAAAAGAAATCAAGCCACTTCAACCTCATCTTGGATGAAAGGTAATTACTGTGGGACAAAAGGTTAATCCAATTGGCTTAAGACTTGGTGTGATTCGTACTTGGGACTCTCGCTGGTTCGCAAAAGGCCCAATGTACATCGAAAACTTGCACGAAGATTTCAAGTTACGTAAATACTTGAACGAAAAGCTTAAGCACGCAGGCGTTGCTCGCATCGAGATGGAGCGCGCAGCTAAAAAAGTTAAAATTATTATTTCTACAGCTCGTCCGGGCGTTGTGATCGGCAAAAAAGGCGCTGGTATCGACACTTTGAAAGCTGATGTTCAAAAGCTAACTACAAACGAAGTGTTCATCAATATTCAGGAAGTTCGTAAGCCTGATACAGATGCTCGCTTGGTAGCTGAAAACATCGCGATGCAATTAGAGAAACGTATCTCTTGGCGCCGCGCCCTTAAGAAATCGATGGCTGCTGCACTTCGCGGTGGCGTTCGAGGTATTAAGGTTCAAGTTTCTGGTCGTTTAGACGGCGCAGAGATCGCACGTACTGAGTGGTACACAGAGAAGAGCGTTCCTCTTCACACACTCCGTGCTGATATTGATTATGGAACAGCGGAAGCTTTAACTGCCTATGGAATCATCGGCGTAAAAGCATGGATCTACAAAGGCGACGTATTGTCTGCACGTGAAGTTGAGGAGGCAGGTCGTGTTAAGTCCTAAACGAGTAAAATATCGTAAGCAGTTCAAAGGCCGAATGAAGGGCTTTGCAGCTCGCACTAACACTGTAGCCTTCGGTGACTTCGGTCTCCAGTCTATGGAAGACATGTGGTTAACAGCGCGCCAAATTGAAGCGGGTCGTATTGCGATCAGCCGTTCAGTGAAGCGTGGTGGAAAAGTTTGGGTTCGTGCGTTCCCGCACAAGCCAGTAACTAAGAAGCCAGCTGAAGTTCGAATGGGTTCCGGCAAAGGTAACCCAGAACTTTGGGTTGCGGTTTGTAAGCCAGGTACAATGATTTTTGAAATTAA
>JAYSYM010000009.1:0-2586 GCA_043727635.1 Bdellovibrionales bacterium
CCTCGACCGTCGTCAGTGACGGTAAGTGAAATCATATTTCCCTGCGTCTGATCCGTGACGCGAACTTCGCTAGCTTGCCCGTGCACTACGGCATTTTGAATTAAGTTTTTAAATACGCTTTCAAGGGCTCTTGAGTCAGCTTTCACCTTCGACTTCGTCTGAACAACTAATTTCAAGTCTGGCCACTCAAGCGCTAAAGATGCAAAGAACCGCTCTAAAGAAATATCTTCTGTATGCAGAGCCGCCATTTCTGGATTTGCAACGAATAGTGAGTTCTCGAGCTGCAATTGCAAACGGACGGTGTCCTTAACAAGTCTCTTAAGGAGCTTCGATTGTTCCGCACCTTTAAGATCTTCTTCGAGCGACTCAGCTTGCAGACGCAAGCTTGCAAGAGAAGTCTTGAGATCATGCGTAAAGCTCGAAAAGAAAATTTTGATTTGGTTGGCGCGCTTGGTTTCTCGAGAAATGTAGTAAAGAAGTGTCACGCCGCCTACCAGCAGCAGAACAAACAAAAAACCACCCTCTGTAATTAGCATTCGGTGCTGACGATCAGAGGATTGATCGATCAAGCGAAGAGCAAAAATAAACCACCAGCCAGCAAGTGCTAGCGTCGTCACGATCCAAACAATTACCGCGATGAGTTTAAAATATTCTTTCTTCGCTCGTGCCACTTAAGTTATTTTCCCAACGCTCTTTCAATTCGCTTCACTGCTTCGTCTAAAATTTGCGGAGTGTGAGCGTAACCAATAAATCCAACTTCGTAGCCACTTGGTGCCAAGTAGACACCCTCATTGAGGCAACTGTGGAAAATCCCTTTGAAGTTTGCCGCGTGATCTGACGGGATTTGCTCTAGACGTCTGATCACGCCATTTACTTTCGGATGGATCCAAAATATTGAGCCAACTCGTGCGATATCAAGTGTCGGTGCTTTTTGCTCAAATACTTTCTTCAGTTTCGAAGTAAAATCAGCCGCGCGCTTTTCAAGTTCATTATAGATATTTTCCCGCACAACTTTTTCAAGAGTAGCAAGACCCGCTGACATCCCGACAGGGTTGGCACTCAATGTACCAGCTTGATAGACGGGGCCCATAGGCGCAACGAGATCCATGATCTCAGCTCGACCGCCGTACGCACCCACTGGGAAGCCGCCACCGATAACTTTTCCGTAAGTAACGAGGTCAGGACGGATTCCCGTTTGCTCAGCCATTCCGCCAAGACTTACACGGAAACCCGAAATAACTTCGTCGAAAATCATCAAAGCACCATTCTTGCGGGCGACTTCAGTGATTTGCTTTAGAAACTCGGTTCGTTGAATCAATAATCCATAGTTGGCAGGCAACGGTTCAACAATGACTGCTGCAATTTCTCCTGGATGTTTTGCAAAGATCTTTTCAAATGCTTCAATGTCATCGAGAGGTGCCACTAAAGTTTCAGAAGCAAAACCCGGAGAAACTCCGGCACTATCAGCAGCCGACTGCCCGTCGCCCAACCCTGCAAGTCCACTTCCCGCTTTTACAAGAAGCGAATCTGCGTGACCATGATAGCAACCATCAAATTTCAATATCTTATGCCGTTTCGTAAACGCGCGAGCCACTCGAAGAGCACTCATCACAGCTTCAGTCCCTGAACTTACGAAACGGACTTTCTCAACCCACGGAACTTTTGAAGTTATAAATTCTGCGAGAGCCAAAGAATATGGCTCGCATGCGCCAAAGCTCCACGCCGTTTGAACCATCTCTTGAACGACACGAGTCACGTCGGGATCGCGGTGCCCTAGAAGTAACGGACCAAAACTCTGACAGAAATCGATGACAGTTTCACCATCAACAGTTGTTAGCTCCGCACCTTGCGCAGATTTAAAAAAAACTGGTTGTCCGCCAACGCTTTTGAATGCGCGAACGGGACTGTGTACGCCACCTGGAGCAACTTTTTTAGCTCGCTCAAAGTATTGATTTGAAAGATCCATTTTCAATTTAGACTCCGTTTCCAAGCCTCATACCCTAGGTGAATTTCGATTTTCGCAACCTCACCTAATGTCTTACGCAGGTGAGTATAAGTATGTCCAGGGCCACAAGCATGATTAGCATCACGCACCCATGGCTGATGCTTTAGCGCTTCATCAAACGTTGAACCGCTCATCCAAAAAAAGTGAGTTTTTCCCTCAAACTGCTTGGCAATTCCCGCCGCTGAGGCCTTTGGAACGAGTTTGTAGGTCGCAAGATTGGTCATGGGAGGAATTTCAGGCGAATCTGTGTGCGTAAGTTTAGTCATTTTAACCGCTCGGCCCACGAGCGTGTCGATGAACGGCAGTTCTGACTCACCGAGGCTATCAGAAGTTCCGTGAACCCACAGACCTCTCGCCGCCAACTTCTTCCAAGTCTGAAGGCCCGCACACCAAACAATTTTCCCGCTCAAACTTAATCCTTCGGGCAAAGCGTTCTCACGAGAGATCCAAATTAAATCCGCCGAATCGAGCTTAGCCGTCTTGATAACAACAGGCTCACGATTAAAAAAGAATGACTCCTTCGGATCCTCCGGCCAAATCTTAGGTAGGCCGTAGCTTTTCTCAACAACCTGTGTTGAGGA
>JAYSYM010000010.1:0-23771 GCA_043727635.1 Bdellovibrionales bacterium
GAAATCATTCGTGCATCCTGCACTTTGCTTGAGCCTTTAAGCGTCTGGCCATTCCTTGGCTTACTCGCTGATTCTATTCCTGTTTCCTGCTCGAAACTGTACTAGTGTGACTCTTGAACCATCCTGGTTAGCGATCTCTAACTCACTCTCCCCCGTTGTCTCTGTACATCCATGTTCAGAAACAATTTTTGTGTTACCTCTTTAGTTTATAATTAAATTCACAATACCTAAATACCTTTATAAAATTTCTAGCTCTCCCTGGAGAGCGCCGGCTGCTTTGATGTTCTGGAGGATCGTAATCAGGTCTTTCGGAGAGACTCCGAGACCATTCAACGCCTTCACTAGATCACCAACACTGGTACCTGTGTCTAGTACAGCTACGCGATCGCCCCCGTCTTTACCTTTCGAACCAGACCCGCTCGATGACGAGCTACCGACTTTCACCGAAAGCTCTCCGTGGCTGATCGCTACGCGAGAAATCTTCACAGTGTCACCGATAACTACAGTTCCCGTTTTTTCATTCACAACAACCTTTGCACGAGTATCAGGCGTCACATCGAGGCCCTCGATGAGCGCTAGCATTTCAACTGCTTTACCTTCGTAAGTGAACGGAACGATGATATCAACTGTCCCAGCATCCTTTGCTGTGGCGTATTTCCCGCCAAGATCCATATTCACACGCTTTGCTAAACGAGCAGCCGTTGTGAAATCAGGATTATGCAAAGTTAAGCGGAACATTTTGCGGGCTGTGAAATCTTCTCCGATATCGCGCTCGATGATTGCGCCATTCGGAAGTCTTCCCGCAGTCACGTGTGCATCGGCACCTGAACCCACCAGCACTGAACCTTGCGCCACGGCGTACACTTGCTGATCGGCTGCGCGAAGTGGTGATTGAATAAGTGTTCCACCGGCTAAGCTTGATGAGTCGCCGATTGAAGCAACGCTAATATCAAGCTTGTTACCTGCGCGAGCGAACGGTGGAAGTGTTGCAGTAATTAAAACTGCAGCTACGTTCTTACTTGCTACGTCTTTTTCTTCGAGTTTAATTCCAAGTTTATCAAGCATACGGCTCACCGATTTATTAGTGAACTCCGCTTTGCTATCGCCCGTTCCCTTAAGACCAACAACTACACCGTAACCGATAAGTTGGTTGTCACGAACACCGCGTACGTTAGCAATATCCTTGATTCGAGCGGCTTGAGCATCAAAAGCCACCGTTAAGATGAGAAGTGCAACCTGAACAAATAAGAACATTCTGATTTGGTTTCTCATAAAGTAGTAACGCCTTTTTTGTTGCTCACGATATCGAACTGACCATCAAGAATTTTTGTAGCACTCGTTCCATCTTCATTGAAATCTTCAGGACGAATAATTCCAGTCACGATGACCTTGTACTCACGTTTTCCGATCATGAATTGCTGAGCACCTTTTACGCGGTAGCTACCGTCTTTAAGTGTTTCAACAATTCTCGCTGGAACTTGAGTGACGTCGAAATTCGCGAGGTTTGGCTTTTGCGCCTGATCGCCGGCTTGGGCAGTAGTTTGATCAGGATTTTGGCTTGCGCCGTTTTGATCAACGTTAACTGCTTGTTGGGCTGGCGGCTGATTGGCTTGTTGAGGTCCGGCCGCAGGCGCTGATTTGCTTGCTGGATTACGAAGACTCGGCGCCGGATCATTGCCACGCTCAAGCTTTTTCAAAAGCTTCGCGATGACGTTTGATTTTGTCTGAAGCTGTTGCTGAGGAGTGCCTTCGATATTAATATTTACGAAGTCACCAGCTAAGCGCTTGGTATTCTGAGCGAAGAGATACGCTCCTTGGCCTTCCATAACCCAAAGGCTTCCGGCTGTGTCGCCAACTTGCGCGTCAGCTTCGAATTGCTCTTTGTTCATTCGCTTGTACTGACGTTCAGCACCGATCTTGAAGTTGTCTTGCTCGCTGAAGCGCGGAGTCGTGGGCTTAATAGCTGATACTTCAGCTTTCTCACTTTTGCCAAACAGAGCCTTAAGCTTCCTATTCATAGAAGCACAGCCAGTGGCAGAAACAGCAAACGCAATTACAATTGTTAATTTCAAAAATCTGTTCATCATCTTACCTCAATCACACCTTTAGCTACGACCACACCAGACAACAACTTTTGAGTGCGCAGAATTTTCACTCGAGCAGTTTCTCCAACAGATGCCGCTTGTTGAGCAACTCCGTCGATGCTGATCTGCCAAGATTCGTTCCCCGATATAACTTTCACCACATCACCAAACTTGAACGCGGCTTCCTTCTTAAGGAAACTGCGTCCGATCACTTGCTCAGCACTGATGCCGCGAGCAGCAACGCTACCCACAAGATCAGATTGCTCAGCGATTGAATCATGCAAATAAGTTATGTCGCGTAGTTGAACGGCAAAATCGCCATCGGCGATTTGCTCCCCAATACCAATATTTCGTTTCGCTACAAGCGCATGCTTGAGAACCAAAACACTTCCGTTGATCCAGTATGTTTGACTTACGCCCTCATTTTTTACTTCGAGAGGATAGCTGAAACTGCCTTTTGGCATTTCATTTCGAACTTTTACAGACCACTTAGATTGTGCTGTTAAGTTGTTTACCAAAGGCAGTGCGATTCGCTCAATTCTGAACTCGCAAGTAGAACAAACAGCTTTCAGCTGTTCGATTATTGTTTGCTTTACTGAGACTTCGTTCAGTTTCATCGCCTTCCGGCTGACGACGATTCGATTAGGAATCGAGAAGAAAACTTTCTCTCCTGCTTCGTCACTGCCTACATAACTTCTGAATGTTTGTGCTAGTCCGTGATTCGTGAACACGCGCTGCTCGCCCGCTTGAGGAGCATCAGCTAAGCGTACGGACTGAAGTTCTTCAGCGCGCGCCGAAGAAAAACCTTCGAAGTCAGCTAGGTCGCCGAGAGTAATGGCTTCTTGCTCACCAAGTTCAACAGCAGCTCGAACCGTAATCTGCGGAGCAGCTTCGGAAGCCAGGCTAGCTAAGAATAATGCGGCAAGTGCCAAGAACGACTGAATCATTAATTACCTTAAATTATTCATGTACTGAAGCATCTGATCTGATGCTTGCATTACTTTAGAGTTAGTCTCCATCGCACGCTGAGTAGTGATCATGTTCACCATCTCATCAACGATGTTGACGTTACTTGTTTCGAGTTGACCCTGTGCAATTTCGCCAAAGATTCCTTTACCCGGAGTGCCGACCTGCGGCTGTCCGCTCGCTGGAGTTTGTACGAAAACGTTTTTTCCCATTGATTTTAGGCCAGCCGGATTGACGAAGTTCGTAAGTTCGAGCTGCCCAACGTTTTGAGTCTGCAAGCTTTGGCCATTTGAGATGTTAACTTGGCCGTTCGGTAAAACTTCAACTGAAGTAGCATCAGCAGGAATATTGATTTGTGGAATTAAAGCATTTCCATTTTTATCAACGATTTTACCGGTCGGATCTTTTTTGAATGAGCCGTCGCGAGTATAGCCGACTGCTCCATCTTGCAATTGCACTGCGAAGAAGCCAGATCCTTCGACTTGTAAATCAAAAGGTGACTTCGTCACTTTTGCTGAACCGTCTTCAAAATCTTTTGTTACTGCCGAAGTGCGAACACCTAAACCAACTTGGACACCTGTTGGCGAAACAGAGTTCAAACCAGATACTGCACCTGGCTCTTTAACTGTGTGATACATCAGATCTTCAAACTCTGCGCGGGCCTTTTTGAAGCCCGTCGTGTTGACGTTAGCCATGTTGTTGGCGATTACGTCCATGTTTGATTGCTGAGCCGACATTCCAGTTGCAGCAGTATTCAGTGATTTTAACATCTTAACCCCTTAACTTTTTTTAACCTAATTTAGGAACGTCATTTACCAAGCGCTTTTGCATATCATCGTAGGCTTGGATGGCTTTTTGTGTACTTTCAAACGTGCGAGTCGCCGTGATCATGTCTGCCATTTCAGCGACGATGTTCACGTTACTTGATTCTACAAAACCTTGAATTACTTTTGAGTTATTAGAAGAAGAAAGTTCTGGCGTGATCGTGTTCTTAAAGCCGTAGTTGTTGTGTCCAACTTTTTGGAGGCCGTCTTTGTTCAGAACGTTCACTACAGAAAGTTTTCCGACAGGCGTAAGACCGTTCTCGAGAATTTGTCCGTCGTCAGAAACTGAAATCTTATTACCGTTTGTTTGAATGATTCGGCCCGCAGGATCAGTGCCTGGCGTTCCTTCTTTTAAAACCGGGAAACCTTGTTTTGTTGTTACACGACCTTGATTGTCGATCGTGAAAGACCCGGCGCGAGTTAATCGCACACCCTCGGGAGTTAAAACTTCGAAGAAACCATCGCCTTCGAGTGCGAGGTCTAGTGGATTGCCAGTTTGTTTTAATCCACCCTGAGTAAAGTCAGTCGCTGTACCAGCTAAATCAACGTACGACTTATCTCCGCCCTGCATATCATAAAAGCTTTCAACCGAAGCCGTAATGCGAGGAACAGTAATTGTCGTTGGCTCTTTTTCGTAAGCCGAAATGTATTCTTTGAAAATCTGAGCATCGCGCTTAAATCCCGGAGTGTTTACGTTCGCAAGGTTGTTGGCGATCGTATCCATCTTCGCCGACTGCGCCATCGCTCCTGAAACTGCGGTGTAAATCCCTTTACTCATCTAAGTGCTCCTCTAATTCTTTGGGTCGCCCAGTGTCCGTCCTAGACTTTGGGAAGATCCCTCACAATCCTTTTGAGCAAGATGAGTGCCACGAAAACAACAGCTAGACTTAAATCTTGTTTACAAAACTGGCCTCGTGTAAATTGCATCACAAGCCGACTTAGCCGCTTCTGTCGTCGGTTTTCCGCGAAAAGTGCGTCAGCACTCTGACATCGCCGTCAATACTGATTCACGGACTTTGGTCTATGTATCGCTCGCGAACAATGTTCGCTACAGTGATGAGATATGAAATTCCGTTTTCTTTTCATTCTTTTAGCTGTGGGCTTCGCCCAAGTGAGTTTCGGTGCGATCCCGAAGCAATCAGGCTCAGGTCATTCAGCTGAAATTAAAAATGAATTGAATCAAATGACGACCGAATCTCAACGCGCACAACTTGTGTTGAAAAAAGTGCCGTCACTCGGCAACGCTAAGATTCATTTACTGAGTGAGTCTGAAGCCCCGCTCGTATTTGATATTCCGGTTACCTACAATCGCTCAGTGAAATTTTGGATCCGTAACTTCCAAACTTCAAATCGCGGCTGGTTCAAGAAATGGCTCGAGCGTTCGTCGCGCTTTACACCGTTCATTCATAGAGAATTACGTCGCGCAGGTCTTCCCGAAGATTTGGCATACCTAGCAATGATTGAAAGTGGTTTTTCGACGGCAGCAACCAGTCATGCGGAGGCTGTTGGAATTTGGCAGTTCATTGAGCCGACCGGAAACGCCTATGGGCTTCGCACAGAATGGTGGCTTGATGAGCGCCGAGACTATGACAAGAGCACGAAAGCTGCGATCGGTTACATCTCTCATCTCTATCGCTTGTTCAAATCGTGGCACATCGTAGCGGCAAGCTACAACATGGGCGAAACTCGCGCTCGCCGACTTATTAAAAGACACGGTACAAATAATTTTTGGACTCTCGCCGACAAAGGCGCACTCCCTGACGAAACCAAGGAGTATGTTCCAAAAATCATCGCAGCGATGCTGATCGCAAAAGCACCAGCACTCTACGGCTTCCGCGAACTTGAGTACCAACTTCCCGAGCGTTACGACTACTTCCACGCTCCGGGCGGAACTGACCTGAACTTGCTCGCTGAAGAACTTGGCGTCAGTCGCAAATATCTAAAAGATTTAAATCCCGAGCTGACTCGCGGTTATATCCCGAAAACTATTCGTACTCATAGAATTCGCGTTCCTCGTGGCTCAATGGCTGCAATCAAAAATCTCATCAAGAATAATTACCAAGCTAGAAACTAGAAACGATTTATCTCGAATGAGTTTCTCCCCAAAACCAATACCAGCACCACTACCAAAACCACTCCAGAAACCGCTTATAGTTCAAAAATATGGTGGTTCAAGCGTTGCAGAGCCTGCGCAAATCAAATCGATCGCGCAACAAGTAGCAAAACTTCAAAAGCAAGGTTACCTCGTAATTGTGGTTGTTAGTGCAATGGGAAAAACGACTGATCAACTAGTCGATCTCGCCTACAAAGTAAGCCCACAGCCGAATCGCCGAGAACTCGATATGCTGCTCTCTACTGGCGAACGCGTGAGCATGGCACTCATGAGCATGGCTTTGAACGATGCGGGAGTAAAAGCAATCAGCTTCACCGGCAGTCAAGCTGGCGTGTTGACCGATGACCTTCACAGCAATGCGCGAATCATTGACGTAAAACCAATTCGAGTCGAAGCTGAACTCAACAAAGATAATTGCGTAGTCCTCGCGGGATTCCAAGGAGTTTCACCTGTTACAAAAGAAGTAACTACACTTGGCCGCGGGGGGAGCGACACAACTGCGGTTGCAATGGCTGCGTACTTCAAAGCTGAACGTTGTGAAATTCGAAAAGACGTCGATGGAGTTTATTCAGCGGATCCACGTATTGTCGCCAGTGCTCGGCACATTCCGCAACTGCACTACAGTGAATTATTAGAGATTACTTTTTGGGGAGCGAAAGTTCTTCACTACCGAAGCGTTGAACTTGCAAGCGCTTTAGAAATTCCAATTGTTGTCGCACTTTCTCACGGAGAAGGTCGGCACACGCTTGTGAACGGAGAAAAACAAATGTTTGAACAGCCGAAAATCATTTCAGTGAATTCGCATAACGACGTGAAGAAAGTTTTTGTGAAAGCGACGAACGCGCATGAAGCACTTTCAACGTTTCACTCCGGATTAAACGCGAACTCACTTCCGTGGCCTCAGGTTCTTGACCTTGAACCTGCAAATGAGAGTGAATGGCGCTTATTGATCACCGCTCCTGCCGAAACGCTTGGCGCGATCGAGCAATCGCAAAAGAACTTCAAGGTGGATAAAAATACCCTTTCAACTGTTACGGCAACTTGCCGCGGAACATTTGCATCTGATCTTGCCGAAAATATTTCTGCTGCTCTAAAGACAAGTAACGTCCAGGTTGAACGGCTATTATTGTCTGCAATGAGCGTTACAGCCCTGGTCAAAAGCTCAGATCGCGAAAAAGCAATTCAGGCCCTTCACTCTTTAAGCCTCTAAGCGTACGCTCTTTGAGTACCTATGGAGGAATCAGCATGAAACTCATCATTACTATCTCACTTCTTTTTGCAGTTATCGCGTGTGGTGGACGAAGCAAACCTGATCGCAAAGATCAGCCTGTTGCACCAAGTGAAGCAGCAGCAGCAGCTGATGCAAGCGGCCCGATCGCTACCCCCACAACTGATCCCAATTCTGAAATCGGCGCAGCAACTCCAGCCGAAAAAGGCGAAGTGACTTACGAAGGCAATGACCTATCGAAAGTGCCGAAGACTGCTGAAGTTCCTTACGCAGAAGAAAACACCGAGTTCGTTGGTGATGTTGCACAACAGGTTTTGAATCAAAAAAATGGAGTTGCTGCGAAACCCGCAGCAAAGCAAGCGGCAGCGTCTGTGGCGAAAACTGTTCAAGCCGACAAAGTACTTGGGTGGCTCAAGAACGGAAACACACGATTTGTAAAACGTCGCTTTCGTGCCGACGGACAAGGTCCTGCAGATCGCAAGCGATTAATGTCGGGACAATCTCCTCACGCCATCGTCTTTACTTGTAGCGACTCGCGTGTGCCGCCCGAAATTATTTTTGATCAAAAGCTCGGTGAAATTTACGTTGTTCGCAACGACGAGCTTGCAGTGAATGACGACGTGCTAAGAAGCCTTGAAAAAGGCGCTTCTGTTGGCGCGCAACTGCTTGTTGTTCTCTCACACGAAGGCTGTGCATCTGATGCAATCAAATCTTCTGGCGGAATTACTTCGCAGTCAGCAAAACTTGCTGAACGTGAAACGTCAGGGCGATTAAAAATCCAGCCAGCTACTTACGATCTAAAAACTGGTGTCGTTAAATTTGAGTAACTGAGATTACTTTTTCGGCGGCATCGGAACGAATTGCGATGTGCGCCGGCAATACTCCTCGTAGCCAGGACGATTCTTCATCAAATCCTCGAGCATCGAAACACCAGAAACTTTTAAGATCAGCAGCGTGACTCCAATTGGAGAAACCACAGTCATCCATCCGTAATCGAGATCGATCACCATGATCCAGATTCCCCACCACGAAAGAACTTCGCCAAAATAATTTGGATGTCGTGACCAACTCCACAAGCCAGTCGTCATCAATTTTCCGCGACTGCTCGGCTTTGTTTTAAATTGTCGTAGCTGTTCATCCGAAACTGATTCGAGAATTACTCCGGTCAACCATACTGCAAGTCCAATCCAAGCAATGATTGTCATTCCAGTTGGCGGAAGTGAAATTACAAGAAGTAGCGGAGTTAAAAACAAAAACAGAATCAAAGGCTGAAGAGTAAATACTTGGAGATAAGAGCGCCAAACCCAACTCTTGCCCCATGCTTTGCGCCAATTGTTGTAACGAACGTCTTCATGCCCTGCGGTGAGATTTCGAATACCAACATGCAGAAACAGTCGCACTGCCCAAATCGAAACTAATCCGACCATCAGCAATGATCGAACACCTATTTCGCTAAATCCCCCGGCACCCCAAATTACAGCAGCAATTGCCGACAGTGGGAAAGCAGGTCCCCAGAGCACATCGGCTAGATCATTTTTTCGTAAAATCAGCGCTGGTACCGCTACAACTTGAAACAAAATCATTGCCGCAAGAAATCCAACAAACCAAACTTGTGTATTCATAATCGCAAGTATTGCGAAAGTGATTTGCGTATACAAGGTGTGCTTACGCAATTACGCTAAATCTTGAACTGGAGGAAGCAAATGGAATCTCTCAAACCATTCGGTATTGCACTGGTATCTTTTCTCGTTTTGGATTTCGCCTGGATCGGCTTGATCATGAAGAAGTTCAACTTGAATCAGCTCGCTGAGATTGGCCGAATTGAAAACGGCCAGTTCAATGTCTTGTTTCCCGCCGCAATTCCGGTTTATTTCTTAATGGCTTTCTTAGTGGTAGGATTCGTTTTACCTCGCTTCACTCCAAGCAGCTCGATCGGCGAGGTTGCTCTTTGGGGAGCGCTAATGGGCCTCGCGGTCTATGGCGTTTACGACCTCACTAATTTGGCAATTCTCAAAAATTATCCGATCCCGTTTGCAATCGTAGATATGAGCTGGGGCACATTCGCGTTCGCCGCCGTGACAGTTATTACTCACAAGTTCTCGAGCTGATTTCGCAAATCGATGAGGATCTAGACGATATCGGATCCTCAACACTCTTTAAAAGATTTACTGGAGTTAATTCGCTCTGAGCTAGCGTTTCTCACACTGGGACGCGGTCCTCTATTTGCATTTCTTTTAATGCATCACTCAGGGGGCATTCAATGGCACAAACGTTTCTGCAAACTGTCGAAGAATCTGTGTTGCTTGCGAAATACAAGTACGTGCTTGATGTCATCCGCGTGGTCACCGCTGTTGTAGTCTGCGCAGCCATTGTCTTCGCAGCTCAACTTGCTAACGCTTGCGATGAACACGCCAAGAAGCGCGATCCTTCATCTATAAAGAGCATTAGCATAGCTAAGGTGTCGTCGTGCGAGTTCAATTGCTCATCGAACACAGACACCAGCGCTGACCTTTATGCGTGCGAGCGTGCGCAACAGCGGTGCGAATCGAACTCTCACTTGCCTATGAATACGCATTCGGTCGGTCGCAACTAAGGCGGCTGCATCTGCGGAGCTAAGACATCGCTAAAACATCCATTTTCTAGATTATTTCCGCGCTGCGCGGAAATTCTCTAGAGTTTATTCGCCGCCCGCGGCCGGCGGAGCGAGATCGCTCTCTAAAAAACAAAAGCCGAGTTTTCACTCGGCCGATTTTCTAAATTTTACTTTTCAAGATCAGCCGAGCTCTCGCTCGGCACTATGCATCTAAATCCGCACGACTTCGCTTCGCACCAGCCGGCTTAGCTTCAGCAGCTTTTTTCAAAGCTTCTTTTACCTTCGGTGTTGCGCCCTCTGCTTCACCCTCAGCTTTTTCGTCTTCGTTCACGATAGAAGCAGCGCTTAAGACGCCGATTTTATTTAGCTCGAGAACTTTTTTGCGAACTTCGTCGCGCATTGCTGGGTGATCTTTAAAGAACTGCTTCGCAGAATCGCGGCCTTGGCCCATGCGCTCGCCGTTGTAGCTGTACCATGCGCCCGACTTCTCAACGATGTCATGCTTCACAGCCAGATCGATGATGTCACCTTCAACCGAAATACCTTCGCCGTACATCAAATCGAATTCGATTTTTGCAAACGGAGGAGCCATTTTGTTTTTCACGACTTTCACCGACGTACGGTTCCCGGTTACATCTTCACCGTTTTTGATAGCGCCAATACGGCGAACATCTAAACGAACTGAAGAGTAGAACTTAAGCGCGTTGCCGCCTGTAGTTGTCTCTGGGTTTCCGAACATCACACCGATTTTCATACGGATCTGGTTGATGAAGATTACTAAGCAGTTGCTACGGTTAATTGCTGCAGTCAATTTACGAAGTGCTTGTGACATCAAACGAGCTTGTAAGCCCATGTGGCTGTCGCCCATTTCGCCTTCGATCTCCGCGCGCGGAGTAAGTGCCGCAACTGAATCGACAATTAGTACGTCGATTGCGCCTGAGCGAACGAGTGTTTCAACGATTTCTAAAGCTTGTTCACCAGTGTCTGGCTGAGAGATCAGAAGATCTTCAGTGCGAACACCAAGTTTGCGAGCATAACCAACATCAAGTGCGTGTTCGGCATCGACGAATGCAACTACGCCACCAGTTTTTTGTGCTTGCGCAGCTACTGAGAGAGCGAGAGTTGTTTTACCAGAGCTTTCTGGTCCGTAGATTTCAACGATACGACCTTTTGGTAAGCCGCCGATTCCAAGTGCGATATCTAAAGAGATTGATCCGGTGCTGATGGCTTGAATGTCTTTATATAAGCTTTCGCTCGTTCCAAGACGCATGATCGAGCCTTTGCCGAATTGCTTTTCGATAGCTGCTACCGCTAGCTCGAGAGCTTTCGATTTTTCACTATTATTTTGAGTGTTGTGACCCTGAAGTCCTGCGCCTGCTGCTTTGCCTTGTTGATTCATGATGTCTCCTTGTGCGCACAGCTAAAACACCTTCAGCTGCACATGTTGTTAATAGAACTTGTGGCAGAATATCAGGAAGAGCAAGCAAAAATCGAAAAAACTTTCACTTTTCTTACACTACTGTCTAAACGTCTAACTCAGCCCAGAGTGCGTTTAATGCGAATAGAGCCGATTTTTCCTGGATCTCAGTCCTGCTGCCCGTAAATAAGCTGCTTTGACTCTGAGCAACTGACGGACCAACCAATCCGAAGCATACAGTCCCAACTGGCTTAGCAACAGTGCCGCCAGTCGGACCGGCGATTCCAGTTATACTCACGGCCCACGTCGATCGAAGTTTAGCGCGGGCACCTTCTGCCATTTTCAAAGCAACTTGCTCACTGACCGCTCCGAAACTTGCGAGCAATTCTTCGGGCACATCCAAAATTTCAGTCTTCACGTGATTAGCATATGAAACGACGGCGCCAGTAAAAACTTTTGATACTCCACTTAAAGAAGCAAGTTGGGCGGAGACTAGTCCGCCAGTGCAACTCTCCGCCAATGACAGCGTTTCTCCTCGAGCACCCAGCTTTTCGATAATTTTTAAAATGAGTTCGTGATTCGCATGCAACATTCAATACCTCAGAAATAAAAGCTCATCTGAGCGACAACGAAATGCATGAACACGAGTCCGATCAATCCCGCGATTAAATCATCAGCGACGGTGCCAATTCCTCCCGGAACGTTTCGATCAACCCAAGAAATCGGCCACGGTTTTAGAATGTCCAACACTCGAAACACCGCAAATCCGATCAACAGATTCGGCCAAGTTGGTGGAACGAGGAACACGCAGACTAAGTATCCAACAACCTCGTCGATGACGACTTCTTTAGGATCATGCCTGCCAGTGACTTTCTCGTATTGGCCAGCGGTCCAAACAGCAAGACCAACACCCAGGATCACGACGACAAAATAAGCGATCACATTGGTAAACGAGAGCATGTACGCAAGCAAAAGCCCAATGACGGTACCGAACGTACCCGGCGCCCACGGAATTCGACCGACGTAACCTGCTGTAGCAATGAATTCGACAGTTTGCTTTCTCACAACTCGACTTTGCTCCGTATCAGGGACCAAGTAAAGCACCGATAAGTTAGCAGATGACACTCAACGAAATTCTCACCGCAGCAGTTCAAAAAGGTGCCAGCGATGTCCACTTAAAAGCTGGATTAGTGCCCGTGATTCGAAAGCACGGCAAACTTCGCCCACTTTTTGCGGAACATCCGCCTATTTCGAACACCGAACTTGAGCAAATGATTAGTGAGATCATGGACGAAGAGCAGGCAAAAGCGTTTCGCGCGAGAAAAGAACTCGATTTGGGTTATGGAGTCAGTGGCCTTGGTCGCTTTCGAGTGAACATCTTCAAACAACGCGGAACGATTCGCCTTGTGATCAGAAACGTTCCTCACAAAGTGCCCACTCTCCAAGAACTTAATATGCCCGAAGTTGTTTCGTCTCTCACGAAACTTGAGCGCGGTTTAGTTTTAGTGACGGGAGTAACGGGTTCTGGAAAATCATCAACGCTTGCAGCGATGATCGATCAGATGAACGCCGAGAGAAATCTTCATATCTTGACGATCGAAGACCCAATTGAATATTTAATTCGCGATCGAAAAAGTATTGTCAGCCAGCGAGAGCTTGGGCATGACACGATTAGTTTTTCATCGGCACTTCGTTCGGCATTACGCCAAGACCCAGATGTCATTTTAATTGGTGAGATGCGAGACCGCGAAACAATTGAAATCGCTTTGACCGCTGCTGAAACCGGACACTTAGTTCTCTCAACTTTGCACACAGTCGATGCCGCCGAGACGATCAATCGAATTCTCGCAGCCTTTGAGCCGCATCAGCACCAGCAAATTCGCTTGCAGCTTGGTTCTGTTTTGAAAGCGATCGTCTCTCAGCGCCTAGCTACCAGAGCTGACCGCTCGGGATTTGTTCCTGCTGTAGAAGTCATGATTAATAATATTCGAAGCCGCGAAATGATCGAAACCCCTGCTCGCACTCGCGAACTTATCAAAGTGATTGAAGAGAGCGGCGAAACTTTTGGAATGCAGTCTTTCGATCAGCATTTAACTGAGCTAGTACAAAACAAAGTTATTGAGTATGATGAAGCTCTGTTGCTTTCGACGAACCCAGAGAATTTTGCTCTGAAGTTCCGAGGCATTCAATCTGGCCGCGATCAGTGGGCTGGTAAGGAAAAAGGCTCTCCTTCATGGGGAGAGGCTACAAATAATTTCGAACTCGATGACGAGGACTATGAGCAAGCTCCAAAAAAGAAAGTCCGTAAGTAATAGGCTCGCGAAGGCGAGCGCTCCTCGCAAAGTGATGGATTTGTTAGCCCGACGCAACCTTTCAGCCACTGAACTCCGCCGTAAACTCTCAACTTTTGAATACACATCTGCCGAGATCAAAGACGCCATCGAATTCGCCGAAAAGAATAACTGGATCGCGCCCCCTCAAGAGCTTGCAGAAAAACTGACCCAAGAATTAAACCGCAAAAAGAAAAGTGCCCGCTATATTGACCATTTTCTTCAAGATAAAGGGCTCCCTGCCTCACCGTTCGACCCCGAAGCTGAGCTCGTGAAGGCTCTGCACGTCGTCCAAAGCAAGCTTGCGAAGGAGAATGCCTTCGATTTCGAAGAGAAAAAGAAGATTCACCGCCTTTTGACGAACCGCGGTTTCGATTCGACCACAATCCGAAAGGTCCTAGAGAGAAAGTGATTCCCTCCCCCGGGGCTTCTTGGGTACAGTGCAGGGATGAAAAGTCGGGAAATTCGCGAAACGTACATTAAGTATTTCGAAAAAAACGGTCACAAGCATGAGCCGAGCTCAAGCCTCATTCCTGAGAATGATGCCACTCTTCTTTTCGCAAATGCGGGAATGAATCAATTTAAAAATTTGTTCCTGGGTCTTGAACAGAAAAGTTTTAAGCGCGCTGTTACTTCACAAAAATGTGTTCGCGCCGGCGGCAAGCACAACGATTTAGAAAACGTTGGCTTCACGGCTCGTCACCACACGTTCTTCGAAATGCTCGGCAACTTTTCTTTCGGCGATTATTTTAAAAAAGATGCGATTCGAATGGCGTGGGAGTTGTTGACCAAAGAACTTCAAGTTCCAAAAGACCGTTTGTATGTCACAGTTTTTCAAGACGACGATGAAGCTGCCGACATTTGGCATAAGCAAGAAGGCGTTCCGAAAGATCGCATCTATCGCTTCGGTGAAAAAGAAAACTTCTGGAGAATGGGCGACACGGGTCCGTGTGGTCCTTGCTCAGAAATTTTTTATGATCATGGTGCTGAAGCAGACGATCCGAAAAATCCGTCTGTTATGGGCGGTGAAGGCGATCGCTATGTTGAGATTTGGAATAACGTCTTCATGCAGTTCAATGAAGACGAAAGCGGAAAACATCCACTTCCTAAGCCGTCTGTTGATACAGGTGCGGGTCTTGAGCGCTGGGCCTCGATGCTTCAAGGTAAGCCGAACAATTACGACACTGACATGTTCCAGCCGATCATTCAGGAAACTTCTCGAATTTCGAAAATCGAATATAAGAGCGACTTAAAGCTGTTGGCTTCAAACGCAGAACTCCGTGAATCGGTATCAGCGATGCGTGTGGTAGCTGATCACTCTCGCGCAGCTGCATTTTTAATCGCCGACGGTGTTCTGCCTTCAAATGAAGGCCGAGGCTACGTACTACGTCGAATCATGCGACGGGCGATTCGTTATGGTCGAAAGCTTTCTGACAACCCTCAGCTTTTAGAGTCGACTGTTGCGGTCGTGATAAAAGAGATGAGTCCTTACTATCCTGAACTTGATCGTCAGAAAAATGTAATTTTGACGAACGTTCGCGACGAAGTTTCGCGATTCTTGACGACCCTTGATCAAGGGACAGAAATTTTAGCCGACGCTCTTAAAAAGATTTCTTCAAAAGGTCAAAAGGTTGTCGACGGAGAATTGATCTTCAAACTTTATGATACCTTCGGCTTCCCAGCTGACTTAACTCGGCTCATGGCTGCAGAAGAAGGCTTCTCAGTTGATGAAGCTGGTTTTGAAAAGCAAATTGAAACGGCCCGAGTAAAAGCGAAGTCATCTTGGAAGGGCAAAGCTCTTTCGACTGACGCCACTCACATGCTGAAGCTTGCACAGGAAGCCAACGACTCGGGTGGCCCAACAAAGTTCTTAGGATACGAAGGCTTAAAGTCTGAAGCCTCTGTAACTTTGATTTCAAACGGTCATGCGACACAAAAAGAACTTAAGAACGGTGAAACTGGAATTTTGGTTTTTGATCAAACTTCTTTTTACGGAGAAGGCGGCGGTCAAGTTGGCGATCACGGCACCGTGATGGGCGCTAGCGGACAAACTGCCGAAGTTCTCGATTGCACGAAGATGAACGATATTTTCTTGCATCACGTGCGAGTAGTAGGCGGAACATTTAAAGCTGGCGACAAAGTCACTTTGCAGGTTCTCGATAGCAAACGTCGCTCGACTGCAAACAATCACTCAGCGACACACTTACTTCATGCAGCACTTCGCAAAACCCTCGGCCCTCACGTTACTCAAGCGGGCTCATTGGTTGATCCTGAGCGATTACGTTTCGATTTCACTCATAACAAACCTTTGAGCTCAGCTGAGATTCAGCAAATCGAAGAAATTGTGAATGAAGAAATCGCTCGCAGTGAAGACGTAAGTTCAAAAGAGATGAGTCATAAAGATGCGATTGCATCAGGAGCTCTAGCACTCTTCGGTGAAAAGTACGGCGATAAAGTTCGCGTGATTCGTATGGGCGAATTCTCAACCGAACTTTGCGGCGGCACTCACGTAAAGAACACTTCGCAGATTCGCTTATTCAAGGTGGTAGGCGAAAGTGGTGTAAGCTCTGGAATCCGCCGTCTTGAAGCCATCACTGGCGATGCGGCTTATCAGTTCTTAATCAAGAACGCTCGAGAAAATCTTCATGCACGTGCGTCTGCAGGAATTTCAGAAAACTGGACAACCTACTTAAATGCAGAAGCATTAGGTAAAAACGCAACGGTGACTGATTGGATTGAGCAGATGAAAGGTGAGCTGAAAGAACTTCAACGCAACCTTCAGAGCGCTAAAGGTGCGAGCATTGACGTTGATAGTCTACTCAAAGAAGCAAAGAACTTTACTGTTGATGGTCAGGCAGCTCGTTTAGTCACTGCGTTCATCGAAATGGATGATCGCAAGGTATTAAGCGACCTCTCAGATAAACTCCGAGACAAAATGCAAACTGGCGTTGTCGTGTTGGTTGGCAAGGGCGATGGTTCGCATCCAATCATCGTGACTGTGAGCAAGAATCTTACTTCGAGAGTAAACGCTGGTAAGTTGCTAGGAGAAGTCGCTGCAGAACTAGGCGGAAAAGGCGGCGGTCGCCCCGACTTCGCGCAAGGTGCTGTCGCCGATATCTCAAAACTTTCGAATGCGTTTAAGCGCGCCCAAACTTCGGTTGGAGTTCAGTAAATCGGCCCGAAGGGCATTGCTCACGCTTTGCTCCGAAAACAATTCACAGAGTGATCGTTGGTTAAGCCGACGGCCTGCATGTAAGCGTACATGATTGTAGTGCCGACGAATTTGAATCCCCGCTTCTTTAAATCTTTCGCTAAAGCATCGCTGACTTCGGTTCGTGAAACGAAAGTACCAATGCCGCCAGTTTTGCGGCGCAAAGGTTTTCCACCAACAAATCCCCAAACGTATTTATCAAACGAGCCAAATTCTTTTTGAACGGTTAAAAACGCAACAGCATTAGATTGCGCCGAAAGAATTTTTCCCTCATGGCGAATGACTCCTGGGTCTTTTAAAATCTTCTTCAGTTGCGCAGATGTGAATTTTGAAACTTTGCGGGGATCAAAGCCGGCGAAGCTACGACGGTAATTTTCGCGCTTTTTTAAAACCGTTTCCCAACTTAAGCCCGCTTGAGCGCCCTCTAAAATCAGAAACTCAAATAGCACATGATCGTCGTGAACCGGACGTCCCCATTCTTTATCGTGGTACTCAACATACAATTCGTTGGTGAGATTCACCCAAGGACAGCGTTTTTTCGATTTAGGCATGTGGAAAACTTAGCGAAGAACAAAAATAATCGCCAGAAACTTCTTGCCGCAGCTAAAGTTGCCCGATCTAATTTGGGCAATCCCCGGAACAACCAGGAGAACCTATGCGTTTATTATTGTCTGTTTTAGCTATTGGCTTTGTTTGTGTATCTGCGACTGCGAGCGACTCAGCTTCTAAAAAGGTACAAGCGCTTTCAGAAGAGACCGTTCAGCTTGCTAATGGTCACTACACTCTTAAGTCGGTCTGCATTGCCTCAAGCAATTACTCAGAAATGAAAGCTTATGAGTACTGCATGGACAGCGCGCACATCATCAATATGCTTTCTGATGACGGTGTCATGTTGAGTTCAAGCTGTACTGCAGACCGGTACCCTAGCGTCTGCACAGACTTCAACGCCTACATTCTTCGAACTCGTATGAGTGTTTATTAATTAATCAAAAGTTATCAACCAAGATACAACAGATGCTCTCGGCAAACATGGATGTCTGCCGGGAGCATCGCTACTTGACCGACTGTTTACAGAACAATTCTGCCAATTGAGAAGATGTTCATAAACCAAAAGTTATAACTGTTTTTGTAGATCATCATCTCTTCGCGTTCCCAGAAGTGAAGATTAGACGCTGGCCAGCCATACCCGTAAGCGTAGCTACTTAAATTCTCGTAGCGAACGAAAGTTTTCGATTCCGGATAACGATCATAATTAGCTCGAACGTGATTCATAATCTGAATGCCGCGCATTCGCAAATCTTTCGCAGCACCGAGGCTTCCAACCCACACTGACGACTTGCGATTCTTCTCGGCTTCTTCGAGCAAAGCTAGGCGAAGCAGTAACGCATGATTAACACGCATGAACGTAATATCTAGAAGACTTCGAAGCTCGTCGTTTTTCACTCCCGCAGTGGCAGGAATGTTTGCAGCAGCCTCTCTCAAAAGTTCAATTCTTTCCTTCAATATCGCAGGCTTCTTTTTTAGCTTTCGGAAGATATTTCGCTCATGGGTAATCATCCCAATATCAAGCTCATCAGAAACGTTCGCAGATGAAAGCTCTTCGATTAACAGACTCTTCTTAAAAAAGCGATTTTGATAAGCCAAAATTGGCTCCCAAACTTTTCGCGACTCACCCATCAGATCTAGCGCGATCATTGGATTGCCGCGATACTCAGAGTTTGCGAGCAATGCAACAGTCCAATCCTTAAGCCAATACCCAAGTTCTTGGCCCGTCGTGAAGTTGATTTGCCCCTGCACTCCGGCCTTTTCAATTAGATCCATATCGCTTGATCGAGCGATCAAGTAGTCCGTCAAGATCAACGGCATATCGATATCCATCGCAATGAAATAGCTCGTCTCTGGATAGTACCAAGTTGGACGCTTCGGCGCTTGTGCTCGAAGGAACTCAGTTGTGTCTTTAAAATCTTTTCGGCCGTACATCGGAGCCGGTACGTCAGTCAGTGCGTAGAACATCACAGTGTGCGGAAGAACTCCGACAGCGGCATTCGCATACTGCGGAACGAAATTAAAGTTTCCAAACTTAGGATCTTCTTGCCCGTGTGAAGCATGCACTTTGATAAAGATTCGACGACCGGTTTTTGAGAGTTCGTCGTTGGCCGTATTCATCCAGTCGATCGTTTTTTGATAATCAGTCGAAGTGAATTCAGAACTTCCGATATCGAAAGTCATAAAATCAAAATCGATTTCTTTTTGAAGCTTATCGATGCCTTTGCGAATCGCTTTCTTTGAGTCACCAGGAAGAATTCCCAATGATCTAAGTTTGTTGTTAGTCCCGATCAAGCGATAAGCATTCTGCTGCATGAAATTGAAGAACGCATTCACACCGAAGCTTACGCCCATTTCGTGAGAGTAATCCACAAGGTCACTTAAGTTTTCTACGAGCTTATCGAACTTCTGCTCAAGCAAAACAACTTGCCCAACGTTTTGACCGTTACGCGCCAGCCAGCGAATTGAATCGCGAGCGACTTCTTTCTGACCCATGAGAAAGCCCTGCAGAAACTCGCTTGGGTGCATGGTGTGATAATGAAAGCCACGATACTGATAACGCGGACGCCATTTATAAGTCCGTCCAACTGCATTTTCGATGCGACTAAGTGAGGGAGAAATTTGGATTCGCGGGTGAGGGAACATGAATCCCATTTTGTGCAAGCCGTAATAAGCTGCAAAAACCCACTCGTTATCTGGAGCGTCGACATCAATCACGAAGCTACGAACTCCGCCAAAATATTTTTCGTAAATCTTTACAATCGATTCAGTGACTAAGCCACTTTGGACGAATCGCTTTCGATCACTACGAACAAAAGTAATTAAATCTTCTGAAAGCTTTGCCTCGCGAAGAATTCTTCGAAAATCTTCTTGAATCGCTGAATCCTTCGCTGAATGACGACGAACTTCGCTGAGGGCGGGAGCGCCAGAGTTGTCACCGAAGGCGATAGACAGGTTGCAAAACAATGCTGTAAACAAAACCAAAATAAAATTTAAGCGCATCTGATTAGTTTATGGGAACTCGCGCGTCTTCTAAATCAGATTATTTCGAACTCTTCTTTGGCCCACTCGACTAATATCGAGATTGGAATCGCACAGTTAGGCCCCTACGAATGAGCCATGATGCTGATGAACTCAAACATCGCATCAAGTCCTGCCATCGCGGTAATTTCTGAGTGATCGAACGGCGGCGAGATTTCGACGATGTCAGCACCTACTAGGTTTTTGACCTTAAGGTTTCGCAGAATTTGCTGAGTTTCATAAGTCGTTAGTCCACCAACGACCGGAGTACCAGTTCCTGGCGCATAGGCTGGGTCGAGGCAATCAATGTCGTAACTGATGTAAACAGGATCGTTTCCAAAATCGGGAAGCGAATCAACAAATGATTTCAGACTCTGCGATCTGATTTCATCGACTGTGCAGACTCTCAACTTGTGTTTAGTTACCAGATCAAGGTCTGAAGATCCCGTGAGTGGTCCACGAATTCCAATTTGTACGCTGCCTTTTGGATCGATCAGCCCTTCTTCAATCGCATGACGAGCAAAAGAGCCGTGATGATAATCCATATCCCATGCAGCTGGGTAAGTGTCTAAGTGTGCATCGAAGTGAATAAAGCGGATCGGTTTGCCGTAAGCTTTTCGCATTTCACGCAAGATCGGAAGCGTAATTGAATGATCGCCACCAACGGCAATCACTCGTTTCTTGTTTGCCAAAAGTTTTGCATAAAAAGTTTCAATGCGCTCGTAGGTTTTTGCGATGTCGATGGGAACCGTGGGACAATCGCCGATGTCAGCCACTTTCAATTTTTCGGTGAAACTTGCCATTCGACCAAAGTGAAAAACTCGCCCTAAACTTGAAACTTCTCGAACTTTACTAGGAGCAAATCGCGCGCCCGGTCGATAACTTAATCCACCATCAAACGGTATTCCGCAAATTCCAACATCGTAATCCGCGTCGATTGGCACATACGGCAATCTAAAGAATGTTTTGATTCCAGAGAATCTTGGAAACTCGCGACCTGATAATGGTTCGTACTTAGTCATATTCGGAGCATAGGCCCGAAGCTTTCTGTATTCAACAGTTGTCTCCCCTTGTAACTAATGACAAATTGCTAAAAGTGAACCAATCAACAGCCCAGCTCCTAGTAAAATGGTACCTGCAAAACAAGAGGGAACTCCCTTGGCGATCAAGTTCAAATACGGATCCAGATCCGTACCGTATTTGGATTTCTGAAGTGATGCTTCAGCAAACCACCGTCACCGCTGTCATCCCGTACTACGAAAAATTTTTGACTCGATTTCCGACTGTTCACGCTCTAGCGAAAGCCTCTCAGGGCGATGTTTTGGAGTACTGGGCAGGGCTTGGTTACTATTCCCGCGCACGCAATCTTCACAAGGCTTCACAACTTCTTGCGGCTAACGGATTTCCTAAAACTTTTGAAGAACTCATTGAACTTCCAGGCTTTGGCCCTTACACAGCACGAGCAGTTTCGAGTCTGGCCTTTGGCCAGCGCACCGGAGTTTTGGACGGCAACGTAATTCGAGTTTTAAGTCGCTACCTTGGCAAAAAGGTTGAGTGGTGGAAACCCCAAGGTCGAAACGAACTTCAGGCAATCGCGGACCAACTTATAAAAAATGAAAATCCGTCAGATCTGAATCAAGGTTTGATGGAACTCGGTGCGACGATCTGCACACCAAGTAGACCTGCCTGTCTGCTTTGTCCTTGGAGTAAAGATTGTGTCGCGCGCAAAACTGACCAGATCGCTCGGCTCCCGCTCGTCAAACCAAAACGTGCTCGAGAGCTGTGGATTTGGGAGCCAAGTGTTCAGAAGCGCGGATCAAAAGTCGCAGTTTTGGAAAATACTTATGCACCCTTTTTGAAAGGTCATCTGATTTGGCCCGGAGCCGCGAAGAAAGTTTCAAAACCACCAAAGGTCTTTGCATTCAAAGGAACAGTCACTCACCATGAGATCTTCGTAGTTCCTGTTAAAAAACCATCGGCCACAAATAGCAAGCTTATCAAGTGGCTCGAGCAGAGTGACCTTCGAAAAGAGATTCCATCATCATTGATCCGAAAGGTTTTAGATTTCACATGAAAATTTTCAGACTGGGATTACAACTTGTTGCCTGCCTCGCTCTTCTGAATTGCCAATCGAGCAAACCCCTCGTCGACAAAACAGCGAAGGAACTTCCGTTTGGCGGCAGAAGCAGACCACTCACTGCACAAACTGAAACGACTGTTGCGACCGGAATGCTTGATCAAGAAAAAAAATCTATCGACTTAAAAGTTGTACCCATCACATTAGCTGGCGAAAATGAACAACCAAGCTTTTCAAAAGATGGCGTAAAGATTTTATTCGTAAGCCGTGAGCGACCTGAACACAATCATGCCCAAGTGTACGAACTGACGCTTAATCCGCTTCGCGAGCGACGAGTAACGTACCACGATGGTGATGACGCATCTCCCGTGTACCATCCCGATGGCGCTCGCCTCCTCTACGCAAGTACAACAGACTCTTTAAAGAATGACCCTGTGTTCATTGAGAATTTGAAAAAAATGTACTCGCCACAAACTGCGTCGGTTGAAACAAATAAGGTGAATGCGAAATTCGATCTTTTTCTTTCGCGACTTGATGGACGAGATATCAGTCGCATCCTTCCGAACGCCCTCAGAGGACAATCAAGCCAAGCTGAACTAGCGTTAGATTCAAAAGGCAGAGTTGTTGTGTTTGTATCTGAGTCTGCGGAACGCTCTGACGTTATGGTTTATCCGTTGAGCGGTGGCTCTTTAAGAAAAGTCAGCAGTGATCGCGAATCTGACTCGCCGAAGTTCTCAGCCGACAGCAATAAAATAGTTTGGGTGAAGAACGTTCCGAAGGGCTCGCAACTCACAATGAGCACAGTTCCATTCGCAAGCGGAGTTGCACTCTCAGAGAAGATTGCAAGACACCTTTCTCCGAGCTGGCATCCAAATGGTGACCACATCGTGTTTAGCTCGGATCGCAGTGGCGACGGGAACCTCGATCTCTTTATTTATAGTGTGAAAACTAAGTGCCTCAGCCGTGCGACTCAGTCGAAAGCAGATGAAGGCGCCCCGGTCTTTAGTCCTGACGGTAAGAAGTTAGCCTTCACATCTAACCTAAGTGGGCGAAATCAGATCTATTTGGCTGAAATGAAAGATGAGCTCATCAACAATAAATTCTGCCTGAGCGAAGCCCTTTAAAGTCTGGTTTTATGCTTGTCGTCTAACGACTTGCTGCGCTAGCCTACCCTCATGAAGAATACACACTTTTTATTCGCGCTAGTTTTGGGTCTGTTGACTGTAACATCTGCTGAAGCGGCACCAATTCCCGGAACTTCAAGTTCTGCGATGATGGCACCAAAGCTCGGTATCTATCGCTCACCGGTTGGCTACGAAATCAAAACTGCAAGCAGCGGCTTTAAACAAGTTCCTGCACCGGCCGATAATAAATTCATCGAAACTGTTTATCGTCATGTGGCCGCTGAAAAAAGCAAAGGTGGAAACGGAACACTTACTGTTCGTGTCGATAAACTTGAAAAAGCAACGCCGCTCAAAAAATATGTTTCTCGCTGGCAGCGCGAATATCCAAAGTATGGTTTCGACTTACTTGGAAGCAAAGCTTTCACTCAAAACAAAACTCAAGGCTACGTGATCGATTTACTCAACAAGAAATCGAACAGACAGCTTCGCCAAGTGATCTTCATGAGCGATGCAAAAAAATCAGCAGTGATTCTTACTTGCCGCGATAACGCAAAAAATTTCCAGTCGACTCTTCGAGGCTGCAACGAGATCATTCGCAGCTTCTCTTGGAAAAAGCAGACATAGTTAAAATTCAGATGATAATGAAATTCCTATTTTTGACCTTGGCGATCGTACTGACGGCTGCACAAGCATCTGCTCACAGCGTGAACGTCGTCTTCAACACTCCGAAATTTAGCG
>JAYSYM010000011.1:0-7945 GCA_043727635.1 Bdellovibrionales bacterium
GGCCGTTTCGAACTTGCTCAAGGTGGAACAATCTTCTTAGACGAGATCGGTGAGCTTTCACTCCCACTTCAAGTAAAACTTCTTCGCGTTCTTCAAGAACGTAAATTCGAAGCAGTTGGATCAGCGAAGACTGTGTCTGCTGATGTTCGAATCATTGCAGCGACAAATATCAATTTAGAAAAAGCAGTAGCAAAGGGACAGTTCAGAGAAGATCTATTCTATCGCTTAAACGTGATTCCAATACTCATCCCTGCTCTTAAGCAAAGACGCACAGATATCCCTTTACTCCTGCACCACTTCGTTCAGCAATTTAACGCTTCGAAGAATCGTACGCTTGCAGGTTTCTCGCCTGAAGCTATGGACTGTTTAACTAACTACGGCTGGCCAGGAAATATTCGTGAGCTAGAGAACTTAGTTGAGCGTCTTGCGATCTTGAAAGGTAACGGCATCGTAGAGAAAGCTGATCTACCCGAGCAATACCGAGTCGGCGCAAGTCTCAATATCGGCGTCAATAATTTCTCTGGTGCAGGTGCGGTAGCAGCTGGTGCTGGCACTGCTGATTCGTTCGAGCTTCCCGATGACGGAATGGATTTCAACACTGCTGTTGATTCATTCGAGAACGCATTAATCCTTCAAGCTCTTGAACGCACTGGTTGGAACAGAAACCAAGCAGCATTGCTCTTGAAACTTAACCGAACAACTTTGGTTGAGAAGATTAAGAAAAAAGGTCTTCGACCGCCTCCTGGCGCCGAAGCCTAGTCGCTTCAAACAGGAAATCATGAACTACGAGGCCGCTAAAATGCGGCCTTTTTTTATTTCGCGATCTGACTCTTAATGAAGGCAATTCCGCGCTGTACCGATTCGTTACTAAACAAGTACACGAAGACGTGCCCGAGTGAATTAACAGTATGAGTTTCGACGTGACGATTTTGTTTTAGCATTGCATCGCGCATGCGTAACATCTGACCGTGCTCGACTAACTTATCCCACTCACCGTGATATAAAAATAGAGGTGGGCTTTTGGCAGTTACGTGATTCACGGGAGAAGCTTCGCGCCAAAGCGTTTGATTCTTTTCTAAGTCGGTTCCCATGAATTGCTTCACGAGTTTTGATTTTGGCCAAACAGTTAGGTCTGAAGGAGTTCCTCCAGCGACAATTGATTTCAAGCCCAAGCTTCCATCAATTCCCGCCAGCAAAATTAAATGTGCTCCAGCTGAATATCCCCAGCCAGAAATATTAGTCGAATCGATTTCGTACTTGTCCGCGTTTTGCTTAAGCCAACTGAATGCCTCGCGAACATCATCAACTGCCTTAGGATAAACGGCCTTTGGAGCTAATCGATAAGTTGTGTTGAGCACGACAAAACCAGCTCGTGCTAAAGCATCGCAGACGTTTCGCATATCACCTGAGCGATTCTCCCACCCGCCACCGTGAACTACGACTACGGCTGGCTTCTTGCCCGGCACTTTCGGAATGTACACATCGCCAACAATGTTAAAGTCATCGACCGATTTTAGAATCAGGTTTTTCACAATACGATAGTTCTGATCGCGGTTAGTTGATGAACAACAAACCTCAGCGAACATTATCAAAAACGCGAATATCTTTAGCAATCTTGATCGCAGATCCATATTACATATTCTCCAGAAGTGTATTAAGCGCCCAATCAACCGCTTCAGTCATTTCTGCACCTGAATAGCCACTGTCGGTTTTCAAGTCGTACCAAATTTTAGAATTCACCAGCGATGTCACAAGTGCCAGGCGTTTTAGGTTTTTCGAATTGAGCTCAATTTTTCGCTCTTGCGAAATTCGATTAATCATTTCAAGATTTAGCTTTTTTCTGAACAGCGTTCGAGCCTGGTTGCCGAACGGAGACAAGACGTAAGCCATCGTTAATGACTCGTACTTATCAAAAAGCAGATAAGCATTTTTCGCAAAGCCAATAAAGTCATTCGACTTCATTTGCTCAATGCTTGCCTTTAAATATGAAAGTAAGTATTCATCCATCGCGGCATGGAGAGCTTTTTTATCTTCGAAGAAACGGAAGATGGTTCGCTGCGATATACCGGTTTTGTTCGCCACTTCAGCAAGTTGAACTTCGCCGCCTTTATTTTTAACTAATAACTCGACATAAGACGCAATAATTGAGGCCTGCGTGAGCTGCGACTTCTCTGCTCGTCCCACATTATTGTACTGGCGCTTGCTGGACTTCTTTAGTTTACGTTTCTTTTGACTCTTAACTTCAGTTTTCATCTTCGCTTCCCGCACCTGTTTTGATCTGAGACAGTGAGTGGCATATGTAAAGTTTGCGCTTTTAAAAAGCATAAATCAATGATTTAATGTCACGTGGACTGACATTAATATTATTGTTGGTTTTCAGGAGGACGAGTGAAGATTGGGGTCATCGGAGCAGGAATTAGCGGTCTGAGCGCGGCCTGGCTGCTTTCTAAAAAACACGAAGTCCATTTATTCGAAAGCGAGAATCGGCTCGGAGGCCATGCGCACACTTACTCGGTTAAAGAAGGAGCCTCTACCGTTCCAGTCGACACTGGCTTTCTTGTTTACAATGAACTGACATACCCGAATCTCACGTCTTTCTTTAAGGCGTTGAATGTTGAGACAGTCGATTCTGAAATGTCTCTTTCTATTCAAGTGAGTGACAGGAATTTGGAGTGGAGCGGGACGGATCTAAACTCAATCTTTGGACAAAGATCAAATCTCCTAAAGCCTAATTTCTATCGAATGCTGATTGAGATTATGAGATTTGGGAGAGAAGCCGAGCATAATCTAATGTTGTCTGCGAGACATGCATGGACTCTGGGCGAGCTTTTAGCGAATCGAAGATTCTCAAAACGATTTTTAACTGACTATCTACTTCCAGTGGGAGCGGCGATCTGGTCGACTCCTGAATTTAAGATTTTAGATTTTCCTGCATCGACATTTTTAACTTTCTTCATGAACCACAAGTTATTGCAGGTGAATAACCGTCCGATCTGGAAGACTGTAAAAAACGGCAGCATTCAGTATGTTCAGAAAGTTGCAGCTGAGATTCCGCACATTCACCTATCTTCTGAGGTAGTTGAGGTCGAGCGAATTGGTGGCAAAGTAAACGTAAAGACAAATAGTGGAACCTTCGAGTTTGATCGCGTAATCATGGCGACTCATGCGCCGATCACAATGAATTTACTAAAGCTCCAGTCAGATCAGGAAAAGAAAACTTTGTCGGCCTTCAAGTACGAAGCTAATCGAACTGTATTACACACTGATTCAAGTTTGATGCCACAAAACCAGCGATGCTGGTCGGCATGGAATGTTTACGGGAGAACTAACTTGCAAGCCGAAAGCAAAGTCTCCCTCACCTATTATATTAATCGACTACAGCCGCTTCCGTCTGCCAACAACTATTTCGTAACATTGAACCCAAACAACGAAATTGATTGCGCCATTAAACAGTTCTCCTATTCACATCCTCTTTTTGATCAAAATGCGATTCGTGCGCAGCGAGAGCTCGCCTCGATTCAAGGAAATGGCGGAGTCTACTTTGCGGGAGCTTGGTCGCGCTATGGTTTCCACGAAGATGGCTTGTTGAGCGCTGTGAAAGTAGCCCAACTTTTTAACGTCGAAATTCCTTGGCAAACTACTGCGAAGTCTCTTGAGGTTGCTGCTTGAGCGCGAAAAACTTGCTCATCACCCAAGGAAAAGTCTATCACTCGCGCGCTGAGGGACCTCGGAACAGTTTCAGCTACCCGAGCTACTCGCTATTCTTCAATTGCGATGACGAAAGTGACTTGCTGACCTTTCTGAAGAGTCGCTTTCGGGGTCTGATTTCTTTTAATCGCGTGGATTACTTGCGTGGCGCAAACAGCGAACTGCGAAAGAACATTCGAGAATTTCTTTCTGAAGCCTGCAATTACCAGTCGTCTGAAGTTTGGCTGCAAACCTATCCGAAAGTTTTCGGGTACGCATTTAATCCAGTCAACTTTTGGCATTGCCGCCGCGATGGCGTGCTCGAAGCCATGCTTGTCGAAGTGAACAACACTTTCGGGGAGCGGCATTTTTACTGGGTCAAACCTGATCAGCCGATTTCTCCCGATAGCTGGTACGAAGCCGCAAAGGTCTTTCATGTATCGCCATTTTTCCCGGTCGATGGTTTTTACCGATTTCGATTTCAAGTCTCTGAGCAGAACACTCGAATCGATATTAATTATCACGCGCCCGACGGAAAACTTCGTCTGGCCACCTGGGTCGATGGGAAAATCGAGCAGCTCGACAATATGACTTTGTCTGCCTTACTTAAAAAATATGGCTGGCTGTCACTGATTGTCGTTCTAAGAATTCATTATCAAGCAATTAAACTCGCATGGAAGCGAGTGAAGTTTTTTCGCAAACCCCCTCCACCCAAGCAGGAAGTGACTTAATGAGAAACTCATCGGTCCGCTCACTAATGTTTCTGCAAGTTCTTAAACGAGCTCGTTACGGCACTCTCGATCTGACATTGCCTGACGGCCGCCGTGAGAATTACGGCGAGGGACTTCCTGTGATTAAAGTTACAGTGAAAACCTGGACTGCGATTGATCAGCTATTTAGCAAGGGCGATCTCGGATTAGCAGAAACGATTATTTACGGCGACCTCGAAGTCGACGATGCTGCCGCTCTAATCGAGTGGGCTTGTCGGAACGATCAAGATTTGGGGCAAGCGCTCTATGGCACGTGGTTCGGAGCCTTAGCTGAGAAGTTAAAAAGATTTCTTAACCGTAACGATCGCAAAGGTGCGAAGAAAAACATTTTGGCTCATTACGATCTGGGAAACGAGTTCTATCGTCTGTGGTTAGATCCATCGATGAGTTACTCGTCGGGAATTTACCAGACAACTTCAGCAAGTTTAGCTGATGCTCAGCTCGCAAAGTACGATCGGATTATTGATCAATTGAATATTCGTTCAGGTGATCACGTGTTAGAGATTGGCTGCGGCTGGGGTGGGTTCTTCAGCAGAGCTGTCGAACGAACTGGATGCAAAGTCACTGCAGTTATGAACTCCGCTGAACAGGCGCGACACAACCGTTTAAAAATGGCAGAGGCTGGGCTGAATTCGCACGTTGAGTTAATTGAACAAGATTATCGCGATATCAGCGGGCGCTTTGACAAAGTTGTATCAATAGAAATGATTGAGGCAGTTGGAGAGAAGTATTGGAACCCGTTCTTCTCAAAGCTTAGCTCATCATTAAAGTCAGGTGGCCAAGCTCTCGTTCAGGGCATCACTATTCGTGATGATCTGTTTTACTCGTATCGTAAGAATACTGATTTCATTCAGCAGTATGTATTTCCTGGAGGAATGCTGCCGAGTCATGAAGTCATCAATCTAAAAAGCTCTGAGCACTCTCTCAATCTGGGGGACTCTTTTTTCTTCGGGCAAGATTATGCAAAAACGCTTAAAACTTGGAGAGAGAATTTTGAGAAGGCTCTCCCGGACGTTCGCGCGATGGGCTTTGATGAGAACTTTATTCGTATGTGGAATTTGTACTTTGCCTATTGCGAAGGTGCCTTCCGCGCCCAACGAATTAATGTCGGTCAATTTTTGATGCAAAAAACTGCCTAGAGGTTGAAAGATGCTTAATTTATTAGTTTCGCTAACCGAAAAAGGTCGAATTCCCGATCCACTCATCAGAGTGGGAGTTCGCAAGCTTTGCTCCAGCCGACTAAAATCGCTGAACCGAGAGTTCATCGATAGAAGCACTATTCACCACCTACAGCACTGCAGGTGGCAAGGCTGAACCGATTGAGAAGTCTGAGCCAGAAGCACCTAGTAGTTTTGTCATGGGCCCCACTACAGAATTATTTCTCCGCAAACACGTCGAAAAGTTTAAGGCGAAGCAATCGGTTAAGATTGAATTTGGAGTATTTGAACTACGCAGGTTTATCAATTTCAAGTTTTCGGGGATCTCGGTGGTCGAGAAAAGGATTGAGATAAAAATGAAGCCGGCGAACTTTATTGTTGCTGCGCTTGTAGACCCGATAAAAATAATCTTCGACGCATCATCGGATAAAATTATTTATCATTAGTAAGCTGGGAAGTCTTTTCCTTCGCGACAAAGCACCGGGTCTAATGTTTTGCCTTTGTTGATCGCATGACCGTACGGAGTCCACTGCATACAAGCTTGGCTACCATTTTTCATTGTCGCGTACTTGTAAGTAGTCTTCGTCAAATCACACATGAAATCTTGAACAGCTTTTCCGTCGTTCAACACTCCACCCTCATCAAACAAGTAGCAGTATCCGTAACCGTCAGCTCCGCGACCCCAGTCGTACCAAGGCTGAACTTCTTGCGGATGTTCTCCTGGGTGATGTGAGTTTTCAAATTCGCAGTGCAAATTCTTAAGACACATTGATTTCGTACCGCCACTTTTCATGCAGTACTCGATGGCAACTTCTTCGGCCGGCTCAAGGCTTGTCGCCATAATCACTTTGTACTTTTGATTCTGATTTTTTGTAGTACACGTCCAGCATGAACCAGGAGGCATGTGAACAACATCAGGATCTGGAACGTGTTTCGTTTCGTCGTCTGCCATCGCAGGGCTTAACTGCAGCATCATCGCAGCAACTATCATAAAAAAGATTTTCATCGGGGAATCCTCCATTAATCAAAATTAATATCTGCAATAATTTGGTGGAACTGGGCGACCATCATTCATGACGGCCCAATGTGGTGTCCACTGGTAACAGTAGATATACCCGTTCGCTGAACGACCCCAATTGTAGAGTGAGGGCGTTACTCGCTCACAGTACGCATTGAGTTGTGGTGTTCCCCAGTTTAAAATGTTTCCGTAATTATCGAATGCATAACAGTAGCCAAAGCCATGTTGTGACTGACCCCAGTTGTAGTGAACGCTTGCCTGCGGATGTTGTGGCAAATCTTGATCTGGATAATCTTGATCCGTTTGATCAGTTTGATCGGTCTGATCAGTCTGCCCTGGATCGCACTGCCCGGTCTGACCTGTTTGTTCGGTTTGATCAGGACAGTAGGGCTCGGGGTCGCTTGCGAACGCAGGACTATTGCCAAGCAGTAGAGCTGTAACCGCTAGGTAAACTAGATGCATTTTCATTATTTTCTCCTTTATCGAGCGTCTCATTATGAGACGAAGGTCTTGATTCGTTGGTTAGAACGATATCCAGACTTACCGTACATTGCCAATGCAGATGTCTAATAGAGATACAGGTCAGGTGATTTTCCCCAGACGGCCAACAACAAGCACGCTCCTGAGAAGAGGCTTTCTGGCACCTCACTTGCTTCATTTAGCTAGGTATGAACATGCGTGCGATTAATAAAAGCCTCAGTGTAGTGACAGCGATTTGTTTGCAAATCGCAACAATCACAGCTCACGCCTATATTCCTGATCAACAGCGCTCGCACAATTTTGGTTTCCAGAATCGTTGCCGAGATTTCCGAACAGCAGAAGACTACAGCAACATTCCAATGATTCGTTCGCTTACTGAAATGAACCAGCGGGATATCGCTGCCATCATTCCTCATTCACTTCAAAATTCTGACACTAGCGGAATGCTTGCTTCAAAAATTCTTACACACAGCTTAAACAGCTTCTTCAGATCAGAGACAATTCAAAATTCAGGCGTGGGTCGTACGGCCGCTTCTGTTGAGAAAGCTATGGATACCAACGTTTCGATGGGTGGCCTCGATGAAGGCACTGTCCATACAGTTAACTTCAAGATGAAAGCAACTGATGCTCGCGCGATTTTAGCTTACGACGGATTCGTAGATTCTCAGATCAGCTACCAAGTTGGTCACGATCGCGAATTGAAAATAAGTATGTTTCAGAAATTGAGCAGCCAAGCAAAATTAGTTTTCGATAGCATCGCTAAATCGAACGACACGATTCAAAAAGTAAGCTTAAACCTATCCTTCTAAATGGTAGGCCGTAGCTTTTCTCAA
>JAYSYM010000012.1:0-7937 GCA_043727635.1 Bdellovibrionales bacterium
CGCGCTCGAAGACTTCTACCATTCGAGCCGCACGTGGATAGCCGAGACGGAATTTTCGCTGAAGGAGTGATGCGCTGACCTCTTTTTGACCTGAGACCCACGCTAAAACTTCGTCGTACTTTTCATCGTAATCGCTTTCATCACCGCTGCCTGCTAATGGATCTCCGCCGCCTTCACTGCCCTGAATATCAAAGCCTCCGCCCGTACCTTCAAGTGCTTTCATGGCTAACGGATCAAACTGTGGCTCACCCTGATCTGACCAGAACTTCATAACCGATGTGATTTCTTCGTCCGTGACCCAAGCGCCATGATGACGCTGTGGTTTTGAAACGCCCGGAGCTAAGAACAACATATCCCCTTGAGCGAGAAGTCGTTCAGCGCCTGACTCATCAAGAATAATCCGCGAATCCATTTTGCTTGCAACTTTAAAGCTGATTCGGCCCGGAATGTTTGTCTTAATCAAACCCGTTACTACATCTTTACGAGGAGACTGCATCGCAAGGATTAAGTGAATGCCACAAGCACGCGCCATCTGTGCAAGGCGAACTACGGCTTGCTCTACATTCACTTTATCTACCGACATCAAGTCACCAAACTCTTCTACAACAATCACGATATAAGGTTGTGACGTATGGTAGTACTGCTCAAGTTTTTGATTTGCGTTTTCAAGTTCGAGGTTTGCGTTATCGTGTTTCTCGTTTTCTTCTTTTGAAAACTTATCAACAGTTTCGTTGAACGATTCAATTCCCCGGGCGCCAAACTTCGACATCGAACGATAGCGCTTTTCCATTTCACGAATCGCCCACTTAAGCGCAGTCACTGCTTTGCGTGGCTCACGAATCGGTGGCATCAACAAGTGTGGCACGTGTGCAAACGCAGCCAAATCGACTTGCTTTGGATCAACTAAGATCAATCGCAAAGTTTTCGGCGAGTGTTTAAACAACAATCCGGTGATGATGCTGACAACGAACACTGACTTACCAGAGCCGGTTGTTCCAGCAACTAATAAGTGAGGGATCTTGCGAAGATCAACGACTTTAGTTTCGCCATCAGCTTGTCTGCCGAGGGCTAACGGAAGTTTGTTCTTATCACTCCAAAAGAAATCATTTGCGAGAATGTCTTTTAAGAACACGGTTTCTCGATGTGAGTTCGAAGTTTCAATACCCACGACGTCACGACCTGGGATCGGCGCGATAATACGAACTGATTCAGAGCTAAGCGCTAACGACAAGTCGTCGGCGAGTTCAGTGATCTTTGAGATCTTTACATCTGAATTAGGCTTGAACTCGTACATCGTTACTGCGGGGCCAGGTTTAGCACCTTGAACCTCCCCTTTTACGGAGAACTGACCGAGCTTGTGAGTAAGGATCTCTGCTTTTCGTTTGATCTCGCGCTCATCGACTCGAACTCGTGATGCTGGCGGATCTTCTAACATTCCAAGCTCAGGCAACTTCCAGTTTTCAATTCGCCGCTGAACTTTAGCTGTCATCTTTACTTTGCGACGAGCCATTGTTTGAACGAAATCGGCCAAAGGCTTTTCATTTTCTTCCTCTTCATCGGCCGAAGGCTCTCCCTCTTCAGAAGATTCATCAGTCTCATCATCAGCGCCGCGAGACATAGATAGAATTGTCTTCGTTTCCTGATTTTCTTCGACCTCTTCCGCTACTTCTTCTTTCTTCTCACCATTCAAACGAGTGAGCAAAGCGAAACGAAGTTTTTTCTTCGGTATTCCCTCTTCTTCATCGGCCTCGGCCGCGGCAGCTTTTGACTTTTGAATCTTCTTTGGTGCAAGAGCGGCGCGCTCGGCAGCAAGCGTTTGGCGCTCACTCATCCATTCAGAGATCACTCCCCAAACAGCCATTGCTTTCACAAAAGCGCGTTTCGGAGTTTTGAAAATTTCACTCACCGGCTTCTCCGTATAAAAAATCACAAGAATCAAAGTGAGGGCCCAAAGGATGAGAGACACTCCAACGAAGTTAAAGACTGTTGTAAGCCCGCTCGACACAAGAGTTCCGAACAGCCCCCCAACCGGGATTTGGCCTGAGTACAAGCGGGTTTCAGGGAAGTAGAGCGCGAGAAGACTTGAGCCTGTTAAAAGGGAGAGGAGCGCCCAAAGGGTGCGGGTATTAGCAATTGAGACTTCCTCGTGTCGGAAGCTGCGAAGGCTAAGGCGAACAAACGCCGCAACCAGCATCCACGCCGGTAATCCCCAGATCTGATATAGAAAATCAGATAGGAAGCTCCCCGCAAATCCGCAGAAGTTATGAACCTTCAGGCCGCTTCCAATGGAATTAAACGACGGATCCGTAGCCCTGAAGCTAAAGAGTGAAAGTGCAGTAAAAAGGCCAAACACAAGATAGAGAATTCCAGCCATATCACGCCGGAACTTAGCAAAGATGACGCCCATTCATCTATGTTATGGGAGCTGAGATTCCATGCCTAGTCTGGAGTTGACGCACTTGACTTAAGCCCTACCAATCTCTAGTTTCACCCCTCTTCTATATATTAGTACCGGACGGGACCTAGTGCTCAAGATCAACGAAATCTTCTATTCAATTCAGGGTGAGAGCACCTACGCCGGCGCGCCGACAGTTTTTGTAAGAACCACGGGCTGCAACCTCAGATGCACCTATTGCGATACCACTTACGCGTATTACGACGGCGAGAAAACTTCACAAGAACAGATCATTAATGAAATCGCAAAACACGGAACCGAGTACGTTTGTGTAACCGGCGGCGAACCCCTTCTTCAAAAAGAAGTTTATCCATTGATGAAAGAATTATGCGACCGCGGTTTTAAAGTATCGCTCGAAACTAGCGGCTCAATTAATTGTAGTGAAGTTGATCCCCGCGTGAAAAAAATTATCGATGTAAAAACTCCTGATAGTGGTGCGCCAGATTCGTTTTGCCTCGAGAATTTGGAGTTCGCTGATGTCAATACTGAATTCAAATTCGTAATCTGTAGCTCGCAAGACTTTGAATGGTCTGAAAAATTCTGTAAATCACACGGCCTTGTGGATAAGTCTGTGGTTTTGTACAGTCCGTCATTCGGAAAAATTGAAGAGAATTGGCTTGCAAAAAAAATTCTTTCACAAAGTTCAAAAGCCCGGTTGCAATTGCAACTGCATAAGTATATTTGGTTGCCTCACGTTCGCGGAGTATGAAAGTTAACGATCCGAAACTCACCGACTGGGTAAGGAATCAGAGACTTTTGTTCCCGATAAAATTGAAACCATTAACGTCTATATACACTCAAATATAGACACGAAAAAAGAGGGGCAATGACACCAAGCCTAAACCACTCAGACAATCTCTTCGTAGCTAACCTTCAAAGCGTAAGCCTAGAAAAATTGGTTAAGAGCAAACTTGAAGTTCTCTTCCAACAACAGAAAGAAGCTCAAGTTGAGTTGAGTGGTTTGTACAACATCGTTCTTGAACAAGTTGAGAAGCCACTTATCGAGCTTGCACTTGCTTCTTATAATGGTAACCAGGTTAAGACCGCTCAGCTTCTTGGTATTAACCGCAACACACTTAAGAAAAAAATCGACAACTACAAAATCCGCGTCCGCAAGGGTGCCGCTGCGAACCAACCTCAGACAATTGCAATGACAGCTATGACTGCGCCAATGGCGACTACAGTTACAGCGACTCCAGTTTCTGCAACTATGTAAGTCTTGTCAGCCTTCACGGCTGGCGCTGGCTTGTTCTTTTGACAGGCTCTTACTTTTACAAAAAAATACGCGTATGATTTCTGAAGGCTGACTTTGTCGGCCCTCGGGATTTGTCGCGAAGATTCAACTTCACAACTTTGATTTTGAGTCAGCGGTTCAACATGAATTTCAGCACAGCAGAGTCCCGCAAATTTCTTATATAGCAGCTTTGATAGACGGATCGGATTCCGTCGGGGGAACAGCAGTGGCTATGAAAATTCCGCCGCATAACTTAGATGCCGAGATGTCTATTCTTGGTGGATTAATGGCAGATCCTTATGCTTGGGATCAAGTCTCAGGCGTAGTCGAACAGAACGACTTTTATAAATCAGCTCATCAGAAAATTTACGAAGCCATTTACAGCTTGTATGCTCGAAGCCATCCGGTCGACATCATCACGGTTTCAAATTACCTTAACGACAAAAAAGAATTAGAAGTTGTTGGTGGTAACGGCTACTTGGCCGACATTATGAATGCGACTCCTACTTCGGCTCACATCGCTTCGTACGCTAAAATCGTTCACGAAAAAGCAACTCTCCGAAAGCTCATTCACGTTTCTAACGAGATCGTGCAAAAGGCTTACGACGAATCATACGACAGCGTTGAAACTTTCTTAGATGAAGTCGAAGGAAGCATTTTCCAAATCGGCGAAAATAAGCAAGGCGGTCTCGTTGGAGCAGCTGAGCTGATCAAAGTTTCGATCGATCGTTTAACTGAGCTCTCTACTAATACAAAAGATTGCACCGGGATCTCGAGCGGCTTTAAAGCTCTCGATAAGTTAACCTCTGGTTTCCAGCCGGGTGAATTAACGATCGTTGCCGCCCGTCCATCAATGGGTAAAACCGCATTCTCACTGAACATCGCTCAGCAAGCCGCCCTCCGCGAGGGTAAGACTGTTGCGTACTTCTCCGTGGAAATGGGTAAAGAACAATTAATGATGAGAATGCTCGCCAACGAAGCTCGTGTTCGCTTGAGTGATCTTCGCGTCGGATCAGTCAACGACAACGCTTGGCCAAGGCTTATCGATAAAGCATCGAAGATGGCTGAAGCGAAAATTTTCATCGATGATACGTCAGGTATTTCTCCTTTTGAAATTCGCGCGAAGTGCCGCAGGCTAAAAGCTCAACACGGCCTCGATCTAGTCATGGTCGATTACCTTCAGTTGATGAGCTTGAAACAAAAAGTTGAGAGCCGAGAACGAGAAGTTTCTGAAATCTCGAAGTCACTAAAGGCATTGGCGAAGGAACTTGGAGTTCCAGTTATCGCTCTTGCCCAGCTGAACCGGGGTGTTGAAGGTCGATCTAACCGTCGCCCAATGCTTTCTGACTTACGGGAATCTGGATCGATCGAGCAAGATGCCGACGTCATCATGATGCTTTACCGCGATGAATATTATGAAAAAGATAATCCAGACGTTAAAGGCGTTGCCGAAGTAATTATCGGTAAGCAACGTAACGGTCCAACTGGTGAGATCAAATTGAAGTGGGAAGCAGAAATCGGGAAGTTCTCTGACATGGAGGGCGGCGGATCAGCTCATCCATTACCACCACCACCACCCGTTCAATTTAGAAAAGGCCCTAGCGCCGGCGGTCCTGGTCCCGGCGCCTCAGCTTAGAGCACTTATTGTACGAAGCTGAACGAAGACAGTCGGCACGAAGCGTATAGGTACCAGTTTCTATCCCAGACAAATCCAGTGTTGCAGTACACTTTCACGTTTGCTGACTGTCCGCTGTAACCTGCGGCTTGGACAGCTAAGATGTCACTCGTTGGAATGACGGCCCGGAAATACGTCATCGTGATACTTGTTTGAGTTCCCTTCACAGAGATTTGTGCAGCTCCGGTTCGCGAAGCGTAGTATTTGAATGGTCCACTTCCGATGTTGTTATAAATAGTTGTCGCTAAAGGCCGCGGCGCTGGTGTTGCCACTACAACTACCGGCGCTGGTGTCGGAGTTGGAGTTGGCGTAGCAACCACAACCGGAACTGGGGTTGGAGTCGGTGTCGATACTACTACTACTGGGGCAGGAGTCGGTGTTGGCGAAACTGTTACCGTTGTCATGTTGAGGCTCAAAGACCAGAAGCGGCAGGTTCTGTTTTCCCAGTGGGTTGCATCAACTTGGACAGTCGCAGTTTGACAGAAAAGAATCATGTAAGCTTCGGTCGTCGGAAATCTAATGTTGGCTTTCAAAAAATCAGTGTCGACCACCGGAATATAAAAAGTTTTAAAGCCACCGTTGTAGCGCTGTGTGAAAACAAGTTGGCCGTCAGTTATTACGAGTGATCCACGGCCGGTGGCGCGCTCTGGAAAGTTTGAGTGCCACGTCAACCAGTCAGGGCTTGATAAGCTCTGTACCGATAATGTCGTAGATGTTGTTTGTGCTTGCGCCGCTGACCCCAAAACCAAAACTGAAAGAGCTAAGAAAAAAGTTAAGCGAAGTGCCTTCATGTTTCCCCCGATGACTTAGGTAAGTGCATTCGGCGGGCCACATCAGCGCCATAGTGATTTTAATTATGCTCAGGTATTTCAGGATCTTATGCTGTCTCAAGATGAATCAGAGTTCTAAACTCTGATTAACACCAAAGAAGTGCTTACTATATTTACGTAACAATTTGAGAGAACGACTCTAGTAAAGCTCTTTGCCTTCTTCGTCTTGGTTCTTCTTTACGAGATAAACTTCTGTCGCAACACCATGCTGAAGGCCATTGCGGCGAAACACGGCGCTCTGATCGCCAAATGAAGTGAACACATCGATACGCTTATTTACGATCGCTGTGCCGATATCAATCGCTTCAAAGTATCCGTCGTGAATTGTTCCATCTGGAAGTGTTGATCCACGAGCAGCCGGAATATAAACGATCGAATCGAGAGGAACTACTGACGTATCAACGGCTACCGACTTAAAGGCTCTCAGCTTGCGATCATCCACGCCGTAACCGAAAGGTGCGCTCTTGCCGCAATAGCGATAGCGAATTTCTTTTTTTCCTTCTGGAGTGATATGCCACTGATGAAAATTGAGAAGCTTGCCGTTTGTTAATCGACCAGTTCCCTCAAGTTTTAAGTGACGCATGAACCCTGGAGAAACCTTCGTGAGGATTTTTCCGTTCACATCTAGAACGTTTTCAGTCTTTTTACCCGGGCTATTTTCTTCGAGTGCGATCCAATAGAACGATGGACCAAGTTTTCCGATCAGAACCATTCCGCGAGTATCGATTGGCGCAAGATATTCTGACTGGGCAGAAGTAGACGGTGCAAATGCGAGCAAGCCAACTGCAACCGCAAGTGATGCAAACACTTGTTTCATATTCTATTCCTCCATGAACCACGACGTCCAATAACGACGAGCGACTTCAAATGTTAGGGGCTCGTAATATTTAAACGCGTTAGTCCAATCGATACAAATTCTCTCGGTCGATGAATTGCGTAAAGACTCTAAAACTAGACCCAGAAGCACCTTTCCAGTACCTCGACCGCGCTGTGAAGAAGCCACGCCGATAGGACCAAGTGAACAATCGGTATTTAGCATTCGCGTTGGCTGATCTAGCTGCGTCGGCATTCGAAGTGCGCCCGGGGTCCAGTATTTCTCGAGAGGAACCGCTCGACCACGAACAGCCATTCTCGCAAAACCAATGACCTCACCGTCTCGAGTTCGAAGCAGTTTCCAAAAACATCGCTGCGATTCCTCTCGAGAATTAGCCCAAAACTTAAATTCTCGCGTCCATCTTCCCGGAAATTCTTTCGCTAAAAAGTTCTCTGCTGTGGATATGTCTGCGGGAGACGTGACCTCATTAAACGTGAGGCCCCGCTTTTCAGATTCGCTTTTCGCTGTCGCGACATAATCGGCTACTGGTGCCGTGTTTATATTCCCGAAGTAGTCAGCGACCTCTTCTCCTTGAAACTTAGCTTCCTGAAGAGCTTGCTGGAGCTTAACTCCCGAAGGAGACAGAGGAGGGCCCGGAGTTAAATGGAACTCTTCGCCGCCTATGACGGTTTTGGCTTTGCCGATTTTTTTAGTGAGTGCTTTTAGTTCCGTTACAAACTGCTGGTGATTTTCAATCTTACCCCAGAGCGAAAGCCACATATTTCGAACCGGAATGCCCGCTGCGATTCCAACTTGTGTCGCTGTCGCCGTCATGACTGGCGTGCCCGCAACTTCGTGAAATGAATAAGCGATCAAATTTTGTTTTTGATAGTTCCAATGGAGATCATTGAAACGAAGCTGATACGCAG
>JAYSYM010000013.1:0-2572 GCA_043727635.1 Bdellovibrionales bacterium
CTCTTCTAGACCTTGGGCCATACATAATTTGCTAAATAAGCTCGATAAGAGAACTGGGAAAGGACTAATGGAAAATCAGGATAAGTTCTCAACATTTGACCGAACTCTGCTCGCGATCTGTTTGATCGTCGTTCTGCTATGCACTTACCTGATGACACATGGTCGATTCAGCTCAGAGGATACATCTAAACTTTCAGCCATAGGTTCAATTGAACGATCGGAAAATGATGTCAGACAAAAGCACCAAACCGGATTTAGCTGGCGTGGCGCACAAGATGAAGACACGGTTTTTGAAGGCGATAGCCTCTTTACCGGCGAAGCCTCAACAGTAAAAGTAAAATTGGCAAGTGGCGGTCAGCTAGAAATTGATCCGAAATCGTTGGTTGTTGTTAAGACGAAAAATGGTCAACTCGAGCTTGATCTAAGGTACGGAGCTTTTTCGGGCAATCTAGCTGACGGCGAAAAAATTATCGTAATAAAAGATGGTGAACGCACTGAAGTTATCGGCAACGGTAAGCCATTAAAGATTTCAGATACCGATCTAAAGAAGCCTTCTGCACAGAAACTTGTAAAAGGCATAAGCCTGAATTCACCGAACAACAATTCGATCTACTGGAGTGGTGAGATCGCCTACTCTTGGGCCGACGCTGAAGAGAAAGCACCTTACTTACTTGAGTTTTCTAATGGTGCTACTTTCAAAAAGAGAATCGCAGAGTTCGAGCTTGCTGATAAGCAAATGTCAGCAAAGCCTGAGTTCCAGTTAAACCAAAAAGCAAATAAGAGAGAGTTCTACTGGCGAGTACGATCAAAAGCTAAGCCGACATTGGCCAGTGAGGTAAGAAAGGTAACGATCTATAAAGATGTTCCCCCCACTCTCACTTTACCAGACCAAAACTTTGTTCACTTTGTAACCCCAGAAGAGACTGAGGGTTCGATTGTTCAGCTGACTTGGACAGAGCCAGGTCTTTCTCAAGAATATAATGTTCAGATCTCTAAAGATGAAGGCTTCAGCGAACTTATTACTACCCAGACAACTGTGAGTTTGAAGTTTGATACTTCTCCTCTTGAACAAGGTGAATACTTCTGGCGCGTACAAGGGACTCACCCATCACGAAGTAATGCTCCTTGGTCTGAAGTTCGAAAATTCACTGTTATCGACAAAGATAAAGTAATCGCGCCTAACTTAGCGTCGTCTGACAAAGTTTATGTGCTTCCGCTTAGTAAAGTTCTTAAGCTAGCTGCGAATAAGAAGTATGAAAATATGGGCGTTCCCGTGTCAGACTACCCGACATTTAAATGGGCTACGATTATGGGTGCGTCAGCTTACGGACTCGAAGTTTCGAAAGATAAGAGCTTTAAAACTTTCGCAAATCACAAAATTGAACAAAGCACTCCTGAATTTAAATTCACGGTAATGAAGCCTGGAACAATGGCGTGGAGAGTTCGCACAATGTTCGCAAGTGGCGAACCCACTGAGCCTTCTTCTATTAGTTTAGTCCGCACTGAACTGCCGCCTCCTCCAGAAAAAAATGTTGAGTCACAATCAGGTGGAATAAAAGTGAGTTGGTCACCGCTCATCTTTGCGCGACACTACGAACTTCAATGGGCGACTGACGACCAATTTAGTTCTCCGGAATCAGAAATTACCAACGCCGAAAACTATTTGATCAAGCCAACTGTTGCTCCTCAGTATTCACTGTTCTGGAGGATCAGAGCTCTTGATCAACAAAAACGCCCTTTAAGCGCGTTCTCTGGCGCTCACATACTTCGTGCTGTAAGAAAGCTTGCAAGCAACGAGGGCGCTGATGAATCGATCACACGGCCGATCCCACGCGAACCTCGCGCACAATCATCAGTTGTTTCGTTTGACGAAGCCCCGGTGTTCTTAAACTTCAAGTGGACTAAGGTTCCACAAGTTGAGAATTATCGATTTGAATTAGCTCGCACAGCCGAATTTACTGATGAACCCGTCTTCACAACTGTCCTTAACGGTGATCAGCTTTTGATTAATCAAAGACTTCCGGCCGGAGAATACTACTGGAGAATTCGCGGCGAGAACGAAGAAGGCAGTTGGACCCTCTGGAGTGATCCAGCTCCGTTCGTCGTACAATTTAAATAGATACTAGCTGTCGCTATCCATATCGGTGTCGGCTCTACCCGTTTCGCGTCCGCGATTTGTATCCTGTGTGCTAGCTTTCCGATTGCCGATATCGTCTTCGCCTGCTGAACGGCTTGTTTCACCGGCTCCTGTGACATTCGGGCTCTGCTCGTTGCGACCCGATTCAATATTCTCACGACCAACCTTTTGATCGGCTTTTTGATCCATATCGATGTTTTGTTTACTCGTATTAACGTCGCTCGGTTGAGCTGTTGGTTGATTTGGCATGAGGTTACTCCTTGAAGGTTGTTCTATGTGAATGATCCTACGCCTTCAGTTGCGACAGTTCGTCTAGATACATTATAGAAAGTGTTCACTTTCATTCACGGGTAACTTTCACTCTCAACTTTGAGGTATAACCGTGAACGAACCTCATAAAGGGTGCGACGAAAGGGTGTGACATGAAACACATTG
>JAYSYM010000014.1:0-7910 GCA_043727635.1 Bdellovibrionales bacterium
CCAACGAACCTAGAAGAGGTTTTCGTTGTACTTAACTCAGGCAATGAAGATTTCAATCAACGTGGCGAGGGTGCTGACTTCGGTCCGCCGTTACTTTCGAAAATGAATCCAGAACCGGTTTCTGGTCCCAATTCAGGAGTAACGCAATGAAGGAACGCCTACTTCGGGCTTCTAACATTTTCCTGATGATATTATCAGTGGTTCTCCTCGGCACCATTCAGTCGTCGTTCTGGTTTCAGGTGTTTGGCTATATTCCGGCTCCTGCGCTATGGATCCCAGCTCTGATCTTCATTGCGATCTTTCGTTCGTCACTTGAAGCAATGATTGTGACTGCTATCTTTGGCTTTGCGCTATCGACAATGACCACAATGAGCGATGGCTTACTTTTGAGCTCCATGTACATGGTGACGATTGCCTCGCGACTTTTTAGGAAACGAATTTTCTGGAGCTCGAACTCTTACACGATGATTCTTTGCGGATTTAGTGCGTTTTTCTTTCATGTCTTCTACTGGATTATTTCGCTTTTGTTTGAGGCAAGCAAACTCACGTCACCCCAAATGGTCGATTGGGTTGCCGAAAGTCTACTGACTAGCTTGTTTGCTCCTACCCTCTTTGCGCTTTTTCACTGGATTGATCGCATCACTGGCCAAGAAGAAACGACGCGCGCAACAAGTACGGAAATTATTTAATGGCTACGAATTATTTAGCAAACGCAGAAGAAGCCAAGGAATACCAGTCGCGCTATCGCTGGGTTTACGGCTTCATTATTTTTACATTCACAGTTTTCACGTTGCGCCTTTGGTTTTTGCAAATCTTAAACGGCGCTGAACTTCGTCAGTTCTCTGAGCAAAACTCGATCAAAGAAACAAAGATTCTTGCTCCGCGCGGAATTATCTATGACCGCAACGGCGAAATTTTAGTCGAGAACCTTCCGGGCTTCGAAGCTACGATCTCGCCACAGTACGTGTCGGACCTCGAGAAAACAGCAGAAGCTGTTGGCGAGGTTTTGAAAATGCCGGCAGCAAAAATTTTAGCTGACGTAAAGCGTAGTCGAATTGCAAATGGTCCATTCAGACCGGTCCGCATTAAAGAAAATTTAAATCACGAAGAAATTTTCAGACTTGAGCTGCTGAAGCTCGAATTTTCGGGGCTCGACATCAAAGAGGCTGTTTTGCGGTCCTATCCACTTCAAGGAAATGGCGCACAGCTTTTTGGCTACGTAAGTGAAATTTCAAAACGCCAACTTGAAATTATCACGAAGAAAAGTGGCGGCACTACTACCTTTCAACAGGGTGATATTGTTGGAAAGAGCGGCCTTGAAGAATTTACGGACCGAATTTTGCGCGGTAAAGACGGTATTTCGGTTATGCAAGTCGATGCACGGGGCCGAGAGGCTACGCCGGACAATCCAGATCTCTTGGGAATGGTGAACGGCATTCAAGATGCTGAGCCGGGGAACAATTTAATTCTCACGATCGATAAGGACGTGCAAGAAGCCGCTTACAAAGCATTCGTCGATGGCGGCCGGATTGGTGGCGCAGTTGCGATGAAGATCAACGGCGAAATTCTCGCATGGGTCAACGCGCCTTCGTATGATCCGAACGAGTTCTCGCGCGGAATTGGTACTTCGATGTGGTCGAAACTCGTGAACGATCCAGATAAACCTCTGCGCAATAAAGCGATTCAAGATCACAACTCGCCCGGTTCAACTTTCAAACCGCTCATTGCCGTAGCCGCATTATCAGAAAAAGTAATTACACCGAACACAGTAGTGGCCTGTCCTGGCGTATTTCGATTCGGCGGCCGTCCGTACCATGATCACTTAAAAGGTGGTCACGGAAATCTTGTTGTCACTCAAGCCATCGAGCGATCAAGTAACGTCTTCTTTTATAAAATGGGAATCGGGCTCGGTATCGATAAAATGCACAAGTATATCGACGCGATGGGTATCGGTCGAAAAACCGGAGTCGATATGAACGGCGAAGTGTCGGGCCTAATGCCAAGCTCGCGCTGGAAGAAAGACAATCTTGGCGAAGACTGGCAACCCGGCGAAAACTTGAGTGTAGCGATCGGTCAAGGCTTCGTACTCTCGACTCCACTACAAATGGCAGTTGCCTACAACGTGATCGGAACTGAAGGCATTGTCGTTAAACCAATGCTGGTAAAGAAAATTTTGAACTCTGCCAACAAAGTCGAAAAAGAATTCTCACCGCAGATTGTAAGGGACTTAAGCCAACCTGGCGGTGACGTTTTCGTAGATAAAAAAGTTTTCCAAACTGTTAAAGAAGGCCTGCGAATGGTCGTGAATGGTGAGCGCGGTACAGCTCGTGGTTCGAAACTTGCGTTCATCGAAATTGCGGGCAAAACTGGAACGAGCCAAGTTATGAATTTTTCTGCCGACCAGATTTATTCGACTTGCGAAGCTCGTCCAAAAAAACAACGTCACCATGGCTGGTTCATAGGTTATGCGCCGGCAGATAAACCTGAAATTGTTTTTGGAATTTTAGCAGAACACTCGTGTCACGGCTCTTCAGGCGCAGCACCAGTCGCGCGTGAAATTGTTCGAGCCTACGTTGCGAAATATCATCCCGAATGGCTCGATCGCGATTTGCGAAAAAAACCAGGCGAAGTGCGCAAGCTCTCATCTCCTGCAGCGGCACTCGCAGCACCTCGGCCCGCAGTTGATAACACCGGCGAAAGGATTGAAGGCGAATGAGCGCAATGCATCTTGAAGGCTGTACCTTCTTTAAACGAATCGATTGGAATTACGCGTTCGCTATCATGGCGCTCAACCTGATTGGCTTAATCAATTTATATAGCGCCACTCACGGCGCTGCGACTTCTGGCACGAACCGATTATTTGTAGCTCAAATTTTCTGGCTAGTTGGTGGCTGGATGTTTTTTTTCCTCGTCACATTCTTTGATTATCAAATCATTCTAAGGCTCGCATGGGTCGTTTACGGTCTGAATCTCATCGCACTCATTGCGGTTATGTTTGTAGGGAAAGTCGCACTCGGCGCCCAACGCTGGCTCGATTTCGGATTCTTTAGTTATCAGCCCTCCGAAACAATGAAGATTGCATTAGTGTTAGTACTTGCGAGAGTGATGTCGCAGAACTCATATCCGAATGGAATGGGCCTAAAACAGCTACTCCTGCCTCTCACAATCGTCTTTGTTCCATTCTTGATTACTGCCGAGCAGCCTGATTTAGGTTCGGCGATGATGTTGCTCGCAACAGGCGGCACAGTTTGCTTGTTCATCGGAATCCGACGAAATATTTTAGTTACTGCAGGTCTGATCGTGCTTCTCACACTTCCAGTTGCCTGGAAGTTTCTCCTTCATGACTATCAAAGAGATCGCGTTCTCACGTTCATCTCACCTGGCCGAGACCCTCGTGGGGCTGGTTACAATAGCATTCAGTCTAAGATTGCCGTTGGTAGCGGCCGTGTTTACGGTAAAGGTTTTCGAAAAGGAACTCAGTCACAGCTCGAGTTCTTACCCGAACGTCACACCGATTTTATCTACAGCGTTCTTAGTGAAGAGCATGGTTTTTTGGGAAGCCTGATAACCATCGGGCTATTCGCAATTCTGTTTAGCTTGGGAGCGCGGATCGCTTCACAAGCGAGGGATAAAGCGGGAGCTATCCTCGCTTTCGGCATCATAGGAATTTTATTTTGGCATATGTTCGTCAACATCGGAATGGTGATTGGGCTTCTGCCGATCGTAGGGATTCCGCTTCCACTGCTCTCTTACGGTGGCTCGAGCATGCTCACGACGATGGTTGGCTTAGGATTAGTTTCAAGTGTCGCGTATCGAAGATTTTTGTTCTAGGCAAGCAAGGCAACAAGGCAACACGAACAAGGCATCTAGGGGGATCAGATGGATTTAGAAAAAATCGTTTACGAATTGAAACCGTTTCTTTGCGTGGCTGTTGCAGTCTACGCACTCATGCTGCCGAATCCGTCAGTCATCGTCGTTGTTTGTGCGATTTTGTTAGTTGCAGCTGGCGCTTTGATTTTGCGAGCGAGAATGAAGGCTCGAAGTAAAGGCCGTGGCCTTGAGCAATTCTTTTACGAGTTTCAGCCGTTCATTTATATCGGGCTTGCAGCTTACGCGATCATCACTCAGCGAAGCTCAAAACTCGCCGTCGTCTGCTCATTGATTTTATTCTTTTGTGCCGCTGTCATTTTGAAATGGCGCGCCCAACACCGCAAATAAAAAAAGCCACTCTCCCGAGCGGCTTTTTGCCTTCGACCACCATGCCTTTTAACTTCTTGGCATCATGGCTTCTTGCCTTCTAAAGGTGCTTGTTTAGCACCGCGAGAATATTCTCTTTCGGATGATTTCCGACGATCTGGTCGACTTGCTTTCCACCTTTGAACAAAATCAAAGTTGGCACACCACGAACGCCGAATTGAGCCGGAGTTGCTTGGTTCACATCGATATCTACTTTGAAAATTTTGAGTTTACCTTGGAATTCGCCTGCGATTTCTTCGAGCTTTGGAGCAAGCGCGCGACATGGTCCACACCACTCAGCCCAGAAATCTACTAATACCGGAGTGTCTGAATTTAAGACGTCTGCTGAGAAACTTGAATCTGTAGTGCTGAATGTATTGCTGCCCATGCGTTCTCCTATGAATTGAAAAATTAGTCGATCGCTGGTCCTTTGTCGACCCCTGAAATAGTACCAGAAACATTTTGAGACAAGATTGATCAAGAGTTCACTACCGACTTCCATTAAGATGCGTCTGAATTGAGGAAAGGCAAGTGACCTAGACCCAGGTCTAGCTCCATGTGTTAACTCCTCTAAACGCCTAAGATTTTTAGGTTCGCTGGCCGATAAAGTGTTGATGCAAAAGAGCGAACTGAAAGTCCTCATAATCGATGATGATAAGAATCTCGGCAAAGCGCTGAGTGAGCTTGTCGATCGCACTGGATACAAAGCTATTCATGTCACAAAACCTGACGAGGCACTTTCACTTCTTAAGATTCAACCGGTTCACTTTGTTTTGATCGATTGTATGTTGCCGAAGATGAACGGCCGCGAACTCGCTGTGGCAATCAGAAAAGAAGTTGGTAACGATATTCCGATCGTAATGATGAGCGGAATTTACAAAGACAAAGTGTTCGTTAAAGAAACTCTTCAGACCACTGGCGCAATTGCGTTTTTAGCAAAGCCATTTGATCTCGACGCTCTCGCAAAACTACTCAACGATAAATTAAAAGTTAATCTCGCATCTGAAGAATCTGTGGCTCCACTTCCAGCTCTCATGCGTAAGAATGAAATTACGCAAAAAGAACGTGTAAGCGCGGTCAATGATTCAGATGTGATTCACGGCTTTGATCTTCCTTGGGTCTACAGTCTACTCATGCATCCTTCGGTGAGCGGTCACCTGAACATCATCAATGCCGACGGTGAAGTGGCGGGAGTAGGATTCGCACAAGGTCAGATCGTGCAAGTGAACCTTGCAGATTCCGAATCATTCTTCGGAAGTTTACTCATCGAAAATGGTTTCATCGACTCACAAGACTTAAACGACGTACTTACACGAAATGGTGGAAAGACAAAACGAATTGGTGAGAAGCTCGTTGAAGCAAACGTGTTAAGTCCGCACGCGATCGAAAGTATCGTTGCTGAACAGTTGGTAATTCGATTGAGCAAAACAATCTCGAACACCTCGCTTAAGATCAACTTTGTTAGATCATCTGACTTAAGAATTGAAGCTGCTCTTACAAGAACTGAATTCGCTCGCTTAGTTGATGATTGGGTGATGTCGAAAATCACAATGGATTGGCTGAAAGCCTCTTTTGTACCTTGGATGAACTGCACAATGGCAAAGGGACCGGAGTACTCTCCGACTCACCGTTGCCTCACTCTTCCTATTCTTAGCAAGATGCCAAAGCTTCTTGATGAATTGCTATCGGGAAAGCCTTTTGAAGAAATTTTGGCAGCCCACGAGGGTCAAGAAGACTGGATCTATCGTGCCGTTCAGGTTCTAATACTTGCTCGCGTGGTGATCTTTGATCGCTCAGTTAAATCTTCTAATTACGAGCCACAACGTCTCCGGCTGACGAGGCTCAACACTGAATTAGCTAAGCAAAATCACTTCGAGCGCCTGGGCGTTAGCAATAAAGCTAAGGAAGCTGAAATTAAACGTAATTACCTAGAACTTGCGAAAGTTCTTCACCCCGACAAACTTGCACCTGAGGTTCCAGCCGATATTCGCGAGCTGACTCGTCAGGCATTTGAGAAGATTAACCAGGCTCATCAAGTCCTCATCAATGAAAAAGATCGCTCGATGTATGTGAGAGAACTTGAACACGGCAGTGCTGAATTAATTCTCCAGGCTGAAGCGATGATCGATCAAGGAAAGCAGTATTTAACTAAAGGTGACGTTCGTAAAGCAAACGACATTCTTTCGCAAGCTGCGAATCTTGCTCCGCCGTCGACAGAGCTTCGTCTACTTCTGCTATGGGCTAAACTAAAGTCGCCTGAAACTGAGAAGAGCATTGATGCAATCAACAAGATTAAAGATTTGATGGCCGGCATTCCGCCTGAAGAACGCCACTCATCGATGTTCTATTTTATTCGTGGCCTCATGTATCGAGTACAAGGCGACTACACCAACGCAGTAAAGAGCGTGCAGCACGCAGTTTCGATTGATTCTGATTTCATCGAGGCTCGCCGTGAGTTGAACGTCATAAAACTTCAAGCTAAAGAATCATCGGGCTCGACCGACATCATGAAAGCCGATCTAAAAGATGTCGTTGGAATGCTCTTCAAGAAGAAAAAGTAAGCCAGCCCGTTTTCTTCTGGCGATATCAAAAAATCACTTACGGAATAAAGCGCGAACGAACTCGCGCTTTTTGTCGAGATCTGACTCAGCTGTTGGCACATCTAGCTTGTAGATTTTTGCCTGGCGTCTCATTTCACCTTGCGGAATTACTTTGTCGACCGGCTCATCATGTGAAGTGAGAAACTGATCGTATTTTTTTGTACGCTCGGTGACTTCCGCATTCGCTTTCGATGCTCTTGCACTAGGAGTCGGAATATAGTTGGCAGCTACGCCACCATTGCTCGCTTGGTTTCCCGACGGATCGTAGGCAGCTCCCTCTTGCGGACGCTCGCCAGTAAAATGAGTTCCGCCCTTCAAAGTATTTGTTCCTTGAAAGTGATGAACACCTTTTGTTAGCCCGCCTCCGGTTGCACTGTCAGATCCACCACTAACAGGTGACCCTGACTGCGCTGCACCTGGATTTCGAGAAGTAACGTGAACCAAGTCGCTTTGACTTGCTTTGTTACCGCTGCCGCCGCCAATCATGTTATTTGCCGAACTCTGGGAACTCTGGCCGCCTTTCCCCTGCAAGCGAGTGCGTTTTTCTTCAGACATTTTGCCTGCGGCCATGCGGTTCAATTTATCTTGAAGCACTTTCTCGTCGAGGCTGCCGAGCTGAGCAAGCATCGCTATTAATTTCGATGGATCAACTGGTACTTCAAGAAATGCGTCGACTGTTTGTTTTAGTTCCGCTCCAGCTTTTGGCGGCGAACCAATCGGATGCAAGAGTACCATTCGAGCTTGCGGAGCAAGTTTACGAACTTTCTGGCTTAATGCAATTCCATCAACTGCGCGCGACTTTGCTTGCGCCATAACTAGATCAGGAAAAAATCCCAGAATTGCTGACGGAACTGTGAGATCTTTATTCAACGACAAAACGTCAAAGCCAAGTCTCCTCAACGTACTTTCGAGAAACTCCAGTTCATTGAAATCGTCTATGATAAGCATGATTTTTCGCATCGCTAATAGTGTAGCTCCAAATCGCTTGCTTACCTAGGGCCTGGTTGCTAAAACTGTCTGATGAAAATTAGTGGATTCACCGTCATCAAGAACGGTGTTTTGATGGGCTACCCG
>JAYSYM010000015.1:0-2566 GCA_043727635.1 Bdellovibrionales bacterium
AGTACGTAGCTGGCGATGATGTGAGAGCAATTTCTTGGCCGGTCACTGCGCGAACTGGCAAAACATTTATTAAGAAATTCGACGAAGAGCGTGAGCTAATATTAATTTTAGCTGTCGATGTAAGTGCTTCGACTGATTTTGGATCAGGCGATCATTTCAAAGGCGAAGCAATTACACATCTATCAGCGCTACTCGGTTTTAGTGCTGCCAAGAATAACGATCACGTAGGCCTTTTGTTATTTTCAGATCAGGTCGAACATTTTGTTCCGCCGAAAAAAGGGCGTGGTCACGTTCAACGGATTTTGCGCGACCTTTACTATTTCAAACCCCGCAGTAAGGGCACGAATGTAGAATCTGCGACGAATTACCTGCAGGGAATTCTTAAGAAGCGCTCAACGGTTTTTGTATTTAGTGATTTCCTCGACAGCTCATTTTCCCAAGCGCTTAAGCGTCTTTCTCGTAAACACGAAGTTGTTGCCTGCATGATTGAAGATCCGGTGGAGCGAGAGTTGCCAAATCTTGGCCTACTCGAAGTGCAAGATCCGGAGTCGGGCGAAGTCATGTTGATTGACTCGTCTTCAAAAAGCTTTCGCGACTCCTACGCACTCGAGCAAAGAAAAAGAAATGAAGAGCGAGAAAAGGAATTTAGAAAATCGCAGATTGATCGCGTTAATATTTTAAACAACGAACAGTTTGTTGATCCCTTGATCGCATATTTTCGGCGCAAGAGTGGCCGCCGATGAAAAGTACGGCGAAAACTATCCAGTGGGCGTGCAGAGCCGAGGTTGGTGAGTCTCTCACGGTGGGCGATCTATTTAAACTTTCGTGCCAGGGCGAAGCTACTCAGTTGGTAAAAGAAAAGCTGAGTCTTCGTCGACCAAAAGAAGTTCCCTACGCTCTCAAAATTCTAAAAGTTGAATCATTGACTGACACTTCGGTTGAGTTAACAGCCACAACTTACATGGCTGGTGATCAGGCAACACCGGTGACCGGTTATGGAATCACTGATGGCGTGAACACCGTCGAGTTTGAAAGTTTTAGTCTTACAACTAAGACGGTCATCAATCAGGAAGAGAACCCTGAAGGGAAACCGTTCGCTGCCTTCGGACCAATGGGTGCCACTTATCCATTGTGGATTTGGATTGTTGCGGCCGTTGTCTTGGCGGTGATCGCAGGCTTTATCGTTCGCATCTATCGCTTGTCTCGCCAGCGAAAGCAATTTCTTCGGGAGCTTGCCGAGCGCTCGACTGCTCTTGCTCCCTACCATCAGTTTCAAAAAGACCTTCGTCAAATCACCAGAGATTTACCAGTCAGTCATCTAGAGAAGTGGAATGCTGGCCTAGCTGAACAGATGATCGATAAACTTGATTCTGCATTTCGCTGGTTTTTGTCTCGGGAATTTAAGGTGCCAGCTCTCAAATGGTCGCCAACCTTAGTTCATCGTGAAATTCGAAAGATTGATCGGAAGCTCTATCGCCAAGCTGAGCAGCCTTTGCTAGTTGCCGATCGCGAATTGCGGCGGGCAAAGAAAAGTACCGGACGAACAAGCATTCATGATTTTCAACAGCTTCTTGAAATTGTGCGTAAGGCTGCGGATGTAATTCACCTTCAGCGTAATCAGGAGAGTCGGCGATGACAGTTTGGTCGGCGACCTGGGCATTTGCTTTGTTGATTCCAGTCTTAGCTGTTTTTCTTTACAGAATTTGGCGTAAGCGTCAGCTGTTGCCGACGTTGCAAGTAAGTTCAATCTCGGTTTTTAAAAACTTACCGACTGGATTAAGAGCAAAATTTAGTTTTCTGCCGCAGGCCTTGATGGCAGGAGCATTAGTGTTAGTCGTTGTTGCCCTTGCCCGGCCGCAGCTCGCCGACACTAAAGTGAAAAAGAGCGTTGAGGGAATCGATATCGTTCTCGTGATTGATATCTCGGATTCGATGTTGATCGAAGACATGCCGCCATTTCAAAATCGACTCGAAGCCAGCAAAAAGATCATGCAGGATTTTGTGAAGTCCCGGCTTTCTGACAGAATCGGTTACGTGATTTTTGCAGGGGAAGCGTACACTCGTGTACCGCCGACTCTTGATTACAAGCTATTGCTTGAGAGCCTGGCCAATACAAAGATTTCTCGTAATATAAAAATGGGAACGGCAATTGGGAGTGGACTTGCATTGGGGGCAGCTCGATTAAAAGATTCAACTGCTGCCTCAAAGGTTATTGTCTTTATGACGGATGGGGAAAATAACTCCGGCACGATTGACCCAGAAACCGCTCTAGAAATTGCCAAGGGCTACGGCATAAAAATTTATTCGATTGGGGCGGGCGTTGATGGGGATGCGCAATTGCCGATTGAGACCGAGGATGCTTTCGGAAGAAAAGTAAAAAGATATCAACCTATTCACAGTTCGGTGAATGACGATTTATTAGGAAAATTCGCAACTCAAACCGGTGGCAAATATTATCGTGCAACCTCAAGCGGAGGATTGCAGAAAGTTTTTAGCGACATCTCTCGTCTCGAGAAGACTAAAATTGAAACCAGCCAATTCACCAAATACTCAGAAAAGTTTGAAC
>JAYSYM010000016.1:0-2561 GCA_043727635.1 Bdellovibrionales bacterium
CACCGTTTAAACTTTAAACAGTAATTCGGCTTCAGCTAAAGCTTGCTCAAGGCCAAGCTGGAACGACTTTAGCACTCCCAACTCGCGATATATCATCGACTGGGGTTTGCTATGAATTATTTAATGCTAATTTCACCTTTGCTCTCAGCGCTTGTCGCCACTACGGTTTTCGCAGAAGAGCCGTCGTCGAGGGTTTCAATCGTCGATTCGTCGTTTAGTCTTCGCGCTCGTAACCAGCACGATAACAACGGCGTACTTACTAAAAATCAAATTCAGTACAACGTCGATTTGAAGCTTCAATTCAGGCTCGACAAAGATGGTAAGTGGAAACTTATCTCGCGCACCAAAACCGGAAGCTCTTTTGAGTCTGGATGGAACGACGCCGGCATCGGTAACAACTCAAAATTCGCCGATGACTTAAACGTTCGCCAATTCTTCGTTCAGTACGAATCGGGCTCTACGACTGCAAGTGCAGGGTTTTTACCAATCGTTGCAAGTTCAGATCTCAAAGGTGTTTTTTCCTACGATGAAGATGGCTGGATCGATGGCGCTCGCCTCAAACAAACAAATTTAAGTAAGTGGGCGAACAAAGTTTCGGTAACAGTCGGCCGAATCGATGATCTCAGCAAGCCGAGTATTTTAGCGCGTGGGATTGATACTCCCAATGTGATTCAAGTGCATGTTCAGGGTAATTTAACGAAACGCATAGCTTATGCACTCGAAGGCACGCAGTTTGATCCAGAGAATGCTGAATCTGAACAATACTTACGCCTCATGGTTGAAATTGCGACTACCGACATACTCGGTTTTGTTAAGAAAGTTGTAATTGAACCACTCCTTCAGAATAGCGATAAGCCTCTGCAAGGTTTTGCTCTCTCAGCTCACGGAGCTATTTCAAAAAGCTGGGCTGTGTCGGGCACGTATTCTTACAAAGGGCGCGAGCTAACAGCAGGAGAAAAACTTTATGCTCCTCGCGAAGACTTTTACCGCGAAGGACATCAGGCAAGTCTGCAGATCACGAAAAAGTTTGAGGGAGCAGGTTCGCCTGAGCTTTCATTGGCAGTTGGAAAAACACTTAGAGGCCCACGCAAAGATCCGAATTTTAACATTGGGCCGTTTAACAAGAGCGGCCTTCGGGTTGAGACGAAGCTCAAGATTAAGTTTTAAGTTCGCCTCGCAGCTATTTGTTCAGCGCTTTGCGGACAGTGTTGATCACTGCCGCCTTCGGCGACGAAAGATTCAGCCCAAGTTGAATGAGCGGCTTAATCACTTCGTTGAGTAATCTCTCGATTCGCTCTTCGTTGATTTCTTCGAGCTGATGTTCGGCAATAATAAACGGAGTTCCGACCGGAAAATCTCCGATGTAAAGCTGACCTTTAAAGGTCACTTTCTTTTTGTTTTTGAGTAGGCCTTTGCTCTCAAAAGCGTCGTGCGTGTACTCAATACGAACTTGTCGAAATCGGCGCTCGGCGCTCGCAACCTTCAGCCAAAGAACCAGCACGGCAAAGATTAGCGCCACGTTGGTGATTGCGAAGATTTGTAACATTGTGAAGTCCATACTTTACGTTCTAAAGCGGGGCTTACTCAGTTACAAAGGAATTCTGCGTTCGCTGGCCACTCTGAGTTTTAGCAGCCTATAGGCTGCCGTTAAATCTAGAGATTTTCCGCGCTGCGCGGAAATATTCTAGATTTTTGTGGCTCTAAAAGCTTACCCTTGAAAGCCTATGAACCAAGAAATCGCTCCTTGATTTGGTCGCGAAGGAGCGAATTTATATTGAGATGATCGAGGCCCCGCCGATCGACTCAACGACCACTTTTCAAAAAGGCCTTATCGAGAGAAATGCTCCCGTTTATTACGCGATTAAAAATGATCGAGTAGTCGGGTGGATTGATATATCGCTTTCGAAAAATCCACGAATGGCCCATCGCGGAGGGCTCGGAATGGGTCTCGCAAAAGAAATTCGCGGCAATGGTATCGGCACAGAACTTTTAAGAGCCGCTCTCGATCACGCGATGCGCATCGGTCTCGAAATTAGGTTTCGTTGAAGAAGGCATTCAGAAAAAGTTCCGCAAGCTTGATGATCAGTACTTCGATGCACTGATCATGGCGAAAGAGCTCGGGTCGTGAAGGAGCAACAATGCTAAAATCTCTCATCGTGCTATTTACAATTTTAAATGTGACGAGTGTCGCAGTAGCTCAGCTTCAAGTTGAATGAGGAAGCTGAGAAATTGCAAAAACAGTTCGGCGCTGGTTGCAGTGGCTGCATAAAGTCAGAGCGCCTGCGAGCTGAGTCGGCGCTCGAGACCGAGATGATAAACAAAACTCGAAGTTGCGTAGCGATCACTGATCCCTACATTGCAGGTGCGATTCAAGAACCCTACCGAAGTAAAATCACAGGTTGTAATACTCAAATGCAACCGTGCCTTCAGGCGCGAAAGGATATTGAGGGTTGCCAAACCGAACGCAACTCGTGTGTTCTTGCGATCGTAAAGCCAGCCCCGTTTTACCGAGATATTCCGAAAGACTGCCTTCTAACAGTTGGTAACAATGGCGGCGCTGA
>JAYSYM010000017.1:0-2560 GCA_043727635.1 Bdellovibrionales bacterium
TTGAGAAAAGCTACGGCCTACGTTAGAAGTTAAATCCGACCATTGCACGAGCATACACTCCGCTCATGTCGACTTTCACAGGCGCGCCAGCATTAGTAATGGTTGTGCCTGCCGAATTCTTCAAATCACCGAGGGGAGCAATCAGGTATCCGCCTTCTACTCCAGCCATCAAGAAACCAAATTTCATTCCACCTTCAAGACCGATTGATCCTGAGAGACTGCTTGAAGCTTTGCGATTGAGTGCATCTTTAAATTCATTGCTCACGCCCACAGTTGCGACCATTCCGAGGTACGCCACTGTGTCGATAAACCGTTTGTTTAAAATTACAGAAATTCGATCGAAGGTAACTTCACTCGAAGTAATGCCACCATCTTTTTTCACGGCCCACTTTTCGTATCGAGCACCGATGTTGATCGGCATGATTGCCGAGTTCAAAAGAAGATCGGCAGTGAAACCGTTCAGATCTTTTGCAGGCTCCACCAGCGCGTTGAAGGCATTGTAGCTTTTAGGATCAGAGTTGAGGATTGAATAGCCGACTTTTAGTTCTACGAAAGCATTCGCAGTTGGCGACAATACCAAACTTAAAACCGCTAAAGTGAGAAGACGTAATTTCATTCGAACCTCCGTAGACTCTCTTATTACAGCATAGCCCCTCCAACTTACGCATCGGACTTGTGGCTAGCTTGAGTCGAAACTAGTCTGTCGAACTTTTTTGCAAGACCTGGATTTTGGTAAGCTCGTTGTAGATAGCAATGGGGTCGATGAGTTCCATGCTTTTCGCCGAAATCGCTTTGACTCGCGCACCTTTTGGTCCCCAACGCTCAATACTTTCAACTTTGATCGGACTAAAGAGTCCGAGAGTTGGAACTCCAAGTGATGCGGCTAAATGCAGAACACCTGTGCTCGGAGCCAAAACTGCAGCGGCACCATGAAGTACCCAAAGAAGTTCTTCACCAGAAAATTCTCCGTCGAGGAATCTGATGCGTGGACTGTTTTGGAGTGCAGTTTTTAGTGGAGAAAGATACGCGGCATCAGCGTTTGTTCCCGTGATAACAACTTCTGAAGTGTGAGAAATTTTTTGAATTAATTCGAGGTAGTGAGAGGTTGGCCAGTTGAGTGCCGATCCGCCCATCCCAGGATGGATCACGATGTAGTGATGAGGTAATAAAGCTCGCTTTTGGGGTGCGATCGACTTTGGCCAGTTGAGTTTGAGATACGGAGTCGAGGGGTCGCCCTCGAAAAGCTGCCTTGTCAGCTGGTAGTTGTAGTCCAGTTCATGCATGGCAACCTGGCTGCGACGCTGACGTAAACCACGGTTTAGGAAGACGTATGAGTGCCACTGGCTCTTGTTACCGATACGGATAGGGATTCTGGCAGTCCAAATGAGAGCATTTACCCACCAGGGTGCGTGAAAAACGAGCGCTGCATCGTAACGTTTTCTGTGTAGGAAAAAGAGCAGTCGAAACCATTGCCTTAAACCAATTTTACGTGCGATTTCTAGGCACGCTCGAGGCGGGTCAGAATGTTGAGCTACGAAGCCCAAACCTTGTGGGATCCACCAGTCCACTTCAGCTCCTGAAAGACTAGCCAATTGGTCAGTCGGGAGTGTGAGAACTAGGTCTCCCATTCGGTCGATCCGGATGAATAAAGCTCGACGAACGGACTTCTGCATTGGAAACAGCTTATCGGACAGACCTTAGGCCCTCAAGCCTTAGGGTCAACAATGGTCGGGGGCTGATTGAAAAAAGATTCAGTGAGCCTAGACTGAAGAGGTCCCAAAACCGTTGTGGGGCCGCTATCTAGTATGGATAAGTGTAGATCCAGGAGGATTGTATTCCGCAGCCTAAAAGTTTATTCAGCATGAGAGCCTACGTTATGGCAGCGGTCGCTTCGGCACTCGTGATCTCGCTCACTAGCTGCGGAATTGCGCTGAACGAAGGCAACGGTAACCCCAATGCCAACATGAAGCTCAACGATGGTGGCACTGACTGTATCGAGCACTCACTCCCAAAAATCGAACGCTACTTCAAAGGCGAAGCTACGGCTCAAGAAACTCATGAGAGTTGGTCATGTTTAAGTCTCGCACTTCAAGTTTTCAGTGAAAATGTTAAAGGGCAGAATCCTGGTTATTACACTCCAGCAGAACTACGTACGTTTCTTCAGTCTTACTTCTTAGGAAACATTAAACTTACTGATCGGTTCTTGGACGAAACATTTCGTTTAAAACAAATTATTCTTGGTGGTTATAATAACCAATTAACAAAATCTGAAATTGTTCGTGCTCAAGATGCAATTCAATTGCTTCGTGGCGAAACGGTTCGATTACTTCCGCATTTAAAAATTGTTCTTCGCAAAGTTGAGCCAGGTTCACCTGAAGCAACTAATGACAATATTCAAGCTGCCAAGGCTGCGCTAAATTTAATGACCGGAGTTCTAGGTCAGATTTTTGATTACACTGACAACGTTTACACACAAGAGCACGCAAAAGCTTTGCTTCAAGAACTGCAGGCGTTGTTCGCTCAAAGTGGATCGTCGTGGACCGGTCCGGCGGTTGCAATT
>JAYSYM010000018.1:0-2558 GCA_043727635.1 Bdellovibrionales bacterium
TCTTCGTCACCGTCCGCGGCGTAGACATCTACGCCGGGAAAGTTTTTTATGATTGCTAAAGAATGCCCGCCTCTGCCAAAGGTGCCATCAAAGTACGTCTGCGGGCTGATGTGTTCACTACGGTAGACGTCCAATATTGATTCTAAAAAAACCGGAATGTGCGGTTTTGCTCCCGCTGTCATCCCTCATCCTCATCATCGAGACCTGCCACTGCCTGAAGAGTCTCTTCGAAGTTATCCGTGAGTTGATCGTAGATAACTTGCCAGTTGCCGTGCGACCAAATCTCGAACTTGTTTCCTAATCCGACTAGAACAGTTGCTCCCTCAAGACCTGCATATTTTCGCAAGCTCTGCGGAATGTTCACTCGCCCTTGAGCATCGACACCCAGAACTTGTCCTCCTGATAAATAAAAGCGTTGGAACGCTTGAACATCAGCCTTGAGTGACGACATCTTGTTGATCTTTCTCTCTAAATTTTCCCATTCAGCGAGAGAGTAAGCATGCAAGCAAGACTGGTTTCTGAATCGACTGTTAGTAACGACTATTTGAGGCGTAGACGGCAGCGCATCCCGTATTGCGGGAGGCAAAGAGAGTCTTCCTTTAGCGTCGATTTTTATTTCAAATCGACCTCTAAACTGTGCAGTCATGCCGTTACATCCGTCGGTCCCCAAAAAGGGGCAATGTCGAAAGCTCATCCGTGAGCTTTTCGAAGTGGGGCAAAAATGGCATCACTTTCCCCAGTCGCGAGGATAGCGAGAGTGGGCCGTCCTTGGCCCTAGAATCCATTAGATTCTACTTTTTTCCACTTAATTCCACTTACTCCCACTCTAAGGTCTGGGATCGCCTGCGTCAAGTCCCGAAAATAGTTTTTGGGAGCCAAAGTCTCAGCGTGCTAACCTCTTGAAGAGACTCAGCTAAGCTGAATCAATCCGGACATAACACAGCTAGTAAAGGTATGTATGATCGTCAACTGCCCCAAATGTGGTTTCTCGCAGCCGAAGGATCGGTATTGCGCAAACTGCGGCGTTGATACCGAAGCCTATCGTCCGAAAGAAGTTCCGCTCAGTTCACGAGTCATGAAGAACTGGATGTTTCAAGCTGCTGTTCTGATTGTTGCGATTGCGACGGGCCTTTCGTTTTTACGAGTGCAACACGAACGAGATCTCGAAGATTTCTCTGACCTCGCGCGACCTCTTCCACAACAAACAACTCTCGAAGCTCCGCCACCTCCACCTCCACCGCCTCCTCCGATTGAAGAAGTTCAACCGCAAGCACAAGCAGTAGTTACCCCGCCACCTCTAAGCGCACAGCCTTTGCCAGTAGCGCTCGCAACAAGAGGTGCGTTGCCGCCCACTGCAGCCAATCGATTAAGAGCAGTTCCAACTCGTGCAGCAAACGCTCGTGCCGGAGGGTCGAACAGCGAATCGGTGTTTACGCAAATTGACTTGGTGTACGCAGAAGTTCCCGCAACGGTTGTGGGAAATTTAGTTGCTGGCTCGCGAATGATAGAAGCTGATGCGGTGAGCGCTGGAGTTTATCCGAACATTGCTCCGCTCATGCGACAGCTTGCAACAGCGGGAGCACAACGAGTGCGAGGGTTGCGAGTACTTGAATCGGCTCGTAACCTCAGCGTTCAAATCAATCAGCCAATCATTACGTTCAAAGGTACGCGCGACTCAGGAATCGATCGCAACCTCGGCCTCACATCGCAGATTATTCCGACAGGAATGGATGAAAACGGCCTGCACTTTCAAATCGAAGTTCAGCGCACCCTTCGACAACCCGGAACGACAGGTGTGCAGGAGTTTTCTTACCAGGCCGAAATTACGCTTACCAAGGGCGCGGGAGCCTTCATATACGGCCTAATTCCCCGCGGCCTAGACGCTCGAGAGCGCGGTAGCTACGCAAATGCCGGTGTTCTAAAAATTATGGCCTCGCCAGACTTCCAGGATAGCTTTTCAGAATTTGTACTTTTCATTGAAGCACGCTAGATTGGCTTCTCTCCAGGAGATGCCATGACTGACCTAAATATGATTCCAATGATCGAAGAAAAAGATATTCAAAAGCGAGTGCGCGAAATCGGCGCCGAAATTACAAAGATTTGTAAGAACGAACCGCTGATTGTTGTTGGAGTATTAAAAGGGTCATTCATGTTTTACGCCGACCTCATCCGAAATATCGAAGCCGATATTAAGTGCGAATATCTTGGCTGCTCAAGCTACGGAAATGCGACGACTTCTTCTGGCGAAGTAAAACTCACACTCGACATCACAAGCGGCATTGAAGGCAAAACAGTTCTTCTGGTCGAAGATATTGTTGATACAGGCTTAACGATGACGTTTTTGAAAAAGACTTTAGCTGCTCGTAATCCAAAGAAGCTTTTAACTGCTTCGTTACTTTTAAAACCAGCAGCACTCAAAGTTGAGTGCCCAATCGATTATGTCGGCTTCGAAATCGGAAACGAATTCGTTGTCGGTTACGGCCTCGACTATCAGGGCTACTACCGTAACCTTCCGTACATCGCTCAAATCAATTCACTAAATTAGAAAGTAGGCCGTA
>JAYSYM010000019.1:0-2550 GCA_043727635.1 Bdellovibrionales bacterium
TGTGCAGTTGTTCTAACGGGCGGGGCTAACCGAGTACGGGAAGGGTTTGATCTTCTTGCGCGCGGGTTGGTAAAAAAGCTCATCATCTCTGGAGTGAATCAACAGTCAGAACTTCGAGATATTTTTCCGCAGTGGCCTTTCTACGGAAATCTTGATTCGAGTAACGTTATTCTCGAGAAGCGATCGCAGACAACTTACGGCAACGCTCAGCAGAGCTTGGCCTTAGTCCAGGCGTTACGTTGTCGAGATGTAGTCTTGGTTACTTCAAGGCTCCACATGTATCGAGCCGTCAGAACTTTCAGAGCCGAGTTTCCCAAACAAATTCAGATCATCCCGCATGCAATTTACGGCAGTCGTTCAGACTTTGGTTGGGTTGAGCATTCATTCGAAACCGCGAAATCATTTTTTTACTCACTTTGGGCATACTAATCTCTTCTTAACGCGCGCAATTCCGATAAGAAATCATGCGCTTAAGCCAAGTAATTTTCAGACCTATCGACAACATGGGTCGCTCAGTCATCGGCACTCAAGTTTACACTTGGGAAATCCTCAAGATGATCTATCTCTCAATGAGAGCAGCACTTGTTGATCATTCGCAAGGCTGGAGAACGATCTTCGGTGTGATCTCTGCGCAAATATATTTCACCGGTTGGCAGGCACTCCCGCTAATTTCAGTCCTAGCCGTCGCAACTGGCGCCATTGTCGTTTTGCAGACGTCACTTCAGCTTTCGCTTCTTGGTGGAGCAGGGCTTGTCGGTAACATGATGATTGTCATCATCGTTCGCGAAGTGGGTCCGTTACTCGTAGCGCTAATCGTGATTGCACGATCGGGCACAGCTGTTGCGAGTGAAATTGGAACGATGAGAGTGAATAAAGAAATTGAAGCTCTTGAGACTATGGGAATTCATCCGCTTAGCTACATCGTCTTCCCTCGAATCATGGGCGGAGTCATCAGCGTACTTTGCTTAGCGTTCTATTTTGATTTCATCGCGGTAATGGGTGGCTTCATTGTGACCAAGTTCGTTCACGATATGCCGTTTGCATTTTACCTAGATTCTTTAGCGCAAGCCTTCACGATCGACGACTTCTTTGTCTTCTTGCTAAAAAATGGTTTCAGCGGAATGATTATTTTCGTAATTTGTTGCTACCAAGGTTTGCTAGTAAAACTTGGGCCGCACGAAGTGCCACAAGTGACGACGAAAGCCGTCGTTAACAGTGTCATTTACGTTGTGTGTTTCAATGCGATCGTCACGGCCCTTTTCTACCTCAATCAATTAATTGCTTTGGGGATTTTATGATTTCAAAAATCGAAATCAAAAATCTAACGCATCAACTTGAAGACGGTAACTTCGTGTTTGAAAACATTAACGTCGAGCTACCTACTAACGAAATTGTTTACCTTGAAGGTGGAGTCGGCGGTGGCCGGTCGATGCTTCTTAAAATGATGGCAGGACTAATGATGCCAGCAAAAGGAAGTATTCAGATTAACGATCTTCAGTTGAGCGAAGTCAGTTTTGAAGAATTTCTTCCGACTCGATTGAAAATTGGCTACAGCTTCGAATTTGGTGGGTTACTCAATAACCGCACAATTCGAGAAAATCTTCTTCTTCCGATTCAGTATCACTCACTGGTCACACCGGAAGAAGCCGAAAAGCGTGTCGATGAGATTATTGCTCGATTTGAACTAAAAAAAGTTGCGCATTTACGGCCCTCGAGTACTTCAGGGTCACAACGTAAAGCTTGCATTGTTGCAAGAGCGTTTGTGATGAAGCCTGAGTTGATTCTTTTAGATGAGCCATTTGCAGGCTTAACGTCTGCAGCAATTCACTATTTGAAAAAGTTCATAATCGAGGAAATGCAGACCGGAAATTTGAAGCACGTGTTTATTAGCTGCCAAAATTCTCGCGACGTTGCGGGTTGGGCGACGACTCAAGTAATTATTGAAAACCAAGAATTTGCAGTATTGCCGATCATTAGTGATCTGACTCAGCAGGGGGCCGCATGAAGTTGAAGTTTAATATTTACGAACGAGTCGCTGGACTTTTCGTTTTAACAGCTATCGTCGGAACTTTAACAGTTGCGCTCGGAGTGGCGGTCAAGCGAGGTTGGTTCGAACCAAAAATCGCTTACCGAACCAGTTTGCCTTCGGCCGACGGAATTCACATGGGAACTTTGGTGCAAGTGGCAGGTCTTCGCGCAGGCCAAGTTGATACAATCGAACTGAAGTCTTCGAACGAAGTCATCATCACCTTTGAAATCAGTAAGAAATACGCTCACCTTGTTAAAGGCGACTCTGAAGTAAGAGTTATGCGACCGTTTGTGATTGGTGAAAAAGTACTGGAGCTGACTGTCGGAAGTGAATCAGCTGTCACTGCTCCAGAAGGTCAGATGCTCGCGGCAGGTGAGAGTGTGGACTTGCTTGATTTGATGAGCGGAAGAAAAATGGCACCATACTTAGCTACTCTCGGTCAGATGATGGACAACTTAAAATTCGTCGCTGAAGCATTTCTTGATCCAAAGCGTTCGCGCTCCATCGTTCAAATCTTTGAC
>JAYSYM010000020.1:0-2538 GCA_043727635.1 Bdellovibrionales bacterium
AAAAGGTAGGCCGTAGCTTTTCTCAACGCCGCGCCTTATAGGAGTTAGAATGTTAACGGCAGCTCAATTTGCAGATCAGTATCTCACCGAGACGCTCCCGCTTTTTAAAGAATACCAAACTGAAACTTTTCAAAAGGCGATGGATGCGATGTGCGCGGCTTATCGAGCGGGCGGCACGATTTTTCTTTGTGGCAATGGTGGTTCGGCAGGAACGAGCAGCCACATGGTTAACGACTTAAGCAAAGGGTCGATCGTTGAAGGAAAGAAACGCCTAAGAGTAGTGGGCCTAGCCGACAATATGAGTTTGTTAACTGCGTACGCGAACGACAATGGCTACGAGACCGTCTTTGTTGAACAACTAAAATCACTTTTCAAAACTGGCGATGTGCTTATTTCGATTTCTTGTTCAGGGAATTCTGAGAATGTTGTGCGTGCTTCTGATTATGCTCGCAAGAACGGTGGCAAAGTAATTGGCCTTCTTGGTTTCTCGGGTGGAAAGTTGAAAGAGCTGTCGGACTTCCCAATTCATTTTAAGTCTTACAATTACGGAGCAGTAGAGGACGCACAGTTAATGTTCTCTCACTTGTCGTCGCAGTTTCTCCACCAGTACATAAAAGAAAAAGGGCCGGAATTCGTTCCGGGAGCATAGCAATGTCTGAAAAACTCTATGGCGAGATCGCTATTGAAGAAGCCAAGCTTGAACGTTTTGAAAATCGCACTACTGTTCGTCGTTACGAAGTGGCGTTTACTTGCCCTGAGTTCACGTGTTTGTGTCCTCGTTCGGGCTTTCCTGACTTCGCTACAATTCGTATTAAGTATGTGCCAGATAAGTATTGTGTCGAGCTTAAGTCGTTAAAGCTCTATATCAACGGCTTTCGTAACAAGAAGGTCTTTCACGAGGACGTTACGAACAACATCATCCAAGACCTTATTACGCTGTTAGATCCACATGAGATCGAAGTTGTCGGGGACTTCACAGTTCGCGGGAACATTCACACTGTGGTGACTGCAAAGCACAAGAAATAGCAGGAAGCTATTCTTGCGCTTACCGAAGGTGAGCCCGAAGGGCAAGGGCAGGAGCCTGCAGCACAGCAAGGCGAAATAAAAAGCGCAGACTTTTTAGGTCTGCGCTCTAGCAGGAAACAGTAACTTGTAACGCAGCATTGCTACATTCTGGTAGCTGCTACCTTTTATTTTAGTTTTTCGATCGTAACGTAAGCTCCTGGCAGGATTGATTTTTCGTTACCGTTGATTGGCTGAATCTTTAAGATGGCAACGTAGTTGCCAACTTCGATCACAGTGCCTAAGGCTTCGCCGAAGTGTGCTGACGCCATAGTGCTTGCGCCTAAGCGAGACTCACAAGGTTTGCCAGCCCAATCCCAGAACATATTCTTGATCCTGAATTGATCACCAATTTGTACGTAAGCGCGTTTTCCACCGGCGATTGCAACGTAGTCGTCGTTATCGGCAAGCTTTGGAGAGTCGATCACTCGTGATTCCCAAATTTCTTTCCAGCTGCCAGTCTTCTTTTTATCCCAAACGCCAACTTGTTTTAAAAGTTCTGCGATCACAGTGTCGAGACCTTTAGTCATCGAATCGCGAATGGTTTTTACGATCGAGCTCTTAAAGAAAAAGTTGATACCGATTGGAATCCCGATATCAAACTGAACTGCAGCATTGATTTTATAAGTGTTCTTTTTCACCGGAACAGAAGCGATCAAAGCATCTTGGTTTGTTCGGCTAAAGAGTGGATCAATAGCATCAAATTGCATATCAAGCCGATTGCTCTCTAGGTTTATGCTACCGCTGGCGTTGCCCGGAACTTTTATTGAGCCTTGCGGATTATAACCAACAGTAATTCCGCCACCGAAGCTTGCTTCGTATGACACAACTTGGCCGCGAAGTTTGATTGGTGGCTGATTGTACTGACAACGCGGAACTTTAAATGGATTCGATGGTTCCTCTTCGCCAGCCTTTTGTTGACCGAGCGATCCCAAAGCCTGCGCATACTCAGAAGTTGGCTTCAAACCCATGCCATACTGTTTTAATAAAGCTACGTCGTCGCTGCTCTCAGTTGTCATCAAAGGTTTGTTGCTAAGTTCGCCACCAATAACTGTAGGTGGTTTTTCTGTTTCTTCTAAAACTTCTTCGAGGAAATTTGATTGCTCAAAATATCCGTGTGCGAAAACTTGAGAATAGAAGAGTGCGTTTGCAACATAAGGAAAGTCGACAACTTCACCGTTTGGAAGAGTCACTGGTTGAGCTTTGATATTTCCAACATGCGCGCGCATCTTTATGTATCGTGCAGTTTGTGCCTGAGCCGGAAGGCTGATTTGCATAACAAGCGTTGCTGCTAGCGCTGTTGCGATTTTTTGATTGTTGTTTTTAAGGAACATGGACTTGCCTCCAGGGTTACCCAATGTATTCGGTGATGCCTCGGATTCAATTTACGCGACCTGGGTCGCGATTAGCGACGTTGGCCTAAATAGACGCAAGCCTTGAGCAATTTTAAAAGTGTCTCACTCTGAGACACGCTAA
>JAYSYM010000021.1:0-2533 GCA_043727635.1 Bdellovibrionales bacterium
ATGCGAAGTGCCCAGATTGCTCTCGAAGAAGTAAATCGCATGCTTCAAAATCACCTAAAAGATGTTCCTGGTGGTTATATCGAAAATTCTGTCGGCACCGAAAAGTTAGTTCGTGTTCGCGGAAAAATTGAGGACCCAAAAGAAATAGAAAAACTCATTGTTCGCGGAACCTACGGCGGCGGCCAAGTTCGAATCGGCGACATCGCACGAGTGATCGACACTTCTGCAGAACCTGAAGTCATCACGCGGTTAAACGGCAAGCCGGCAACTCTCATGACGATCACGAAAAAAGTGAAAGCCGACACGATTACGACCGTAGCGAATATCGAGAAAGAAATTGAGAACTTCAAATCAAGAGTACCTCAAGGTTACAAGATTCATGTTTACACCAATGAAGCAAAACGTGTAGCAGCGGATCTTTTTATCGTGCAGTTTAATGCTGTTCTCGGTCTTGCGCTAATTCTCATCGTTCTTATGATTCTTTTGCCGGGAACAATCGGCATCGTTGCAAGCATGAGTATTCCACTCATTATACTCTCGCTGACTTTTGGAATGGTCGCGATGGGGTTAACCTTTAATTCAATCACTATGATCGCGGCAGTTATCGTTCTAGGGCTATTAGTAGATAACTCTGCTGTCGTGGCCGAAGGTTATGCTCATAATCGAGCGGTCGGCATGGACCCAGTCGATTCCGCAGTAAAATCTGCCCACTCATTCTTTGTTCCGATTGTTGCAACCATCCTCTGTAACTTCGCTGGCTTTGCACCGATGCTCGTCACCACTGGAATTATGGGGCAGTTCATTTACCCGATCCCGGTCGTAATTACGATCGCACTCGCCTTCAGCTTATTTGAAACATTCTTCCTACTTCCGGCGCGTTTGAAGCGTACTCTCAAAAAACATCACCCGCGCCCGCCGGCTCAGGATTTGTTTGAGGTTGGATGGTTTGGAAACATTCAACGAAGGTTTAATCGCCTTCTCAAGCTTCTCATGCGTCGTCGATACGTCACGATGGTCTCGATTGCTGCACTGTTTATCTCGTCAATATTTGTTTCCGCTTTTCTTAATCGCTTTGAACTTTTCCCGAGTGATAATACTGAATATTACGTAGGACGCTTCGACGTACCGCTCGGAACATCGGTCACCAAGACAGACGAAGCGGCGAAAATCTTATCAAGCGATGTCGTAAAGATTCTTGAGCAAAATAAAGTTATCTACAACGGAGTTGTGTCGTTCGCTGGGGTTTCGCGTATCGATGCTTTCGATCCTCAGGGCCGTCGCGCGCACAACGTTGGCTTTGTGTTGGTGACAATACCTGAAGATGAATCAATGCGAATCAGTGCCCGCTGGCTCGTATCAGAGTTTAAGAAGGTCAGTCCGCCTGAGGGTGTTGCCGAAATTCGCTGGACCGAATTAGCAAACGGCCCTCCAGTCGGTCGACCACTAAATTTAATTTTCCGTTCGGCTGATGACCAGCAGCTGCGCTCGATGGTTAAAGAGTTCAAAGAGCAACTCTCTCAGATTCCCGGCACTGAAAACGTCGAAGACGATCTCTATCGAACATCGCAAGAGTTAACTCTCAATCTTAACGAAGATCTTCTTCGCCGCGCAAATCTCTCAGTTTCGCAAGTCGGTGAAGCAGTTCAGACTGCACTTCAAGGAACAGTAGTTTCGAAACTCAATCTCCGATCACGAGAAGTTTTGATGCGTGTTCGCTACGAATCATTTGATCGCTCTGACTTGGGTAACGTCGAAAGCATCTCTATTCCGACAACTGAGGGCGGATACATGCGACTCGGAACACTCGCTCAGATTAAAGAGGTTCCGGGGCCTGAGAATCGAAAGCGTTACGATTTTCACCAGGCAGTCACGGTTTCTTCTGACTTGAAGAAAGATCAACTCACTTCGGTTGAACTTAATTCGCAAGCACGCGAAATTATCGCAAAACTTCAGCCCAAATATCCGCAAGTGAATTTCGTGACGAGTGGCGAAGAAGAGGGCACACGAGAGTCGATGGCGTCGCTCTCAACTGCTTTATTAATTTCGATTTTCGCAATTTTAGGAATTCTCGTCATTGTCTATCAATCGTACGGCCAAGCAATGCTTGTCCTCTCTACGATCCCACTCGGCCTTGCTGGCGTAAGTTATGTTTTCTGGATCGCAAGCATTCCCCTAAGCTTTATGGCTCTCATCGGTGTCATCGGCTTGGGCGGAGTTGTCGTGAATGCTAGTATTGTTCTAGTCACGTTCATTAACGAAGCTCGCAACGCGAATCCAAACCGCAACCTCGAAGAGTTAGTTAGCGAAGTCACCGCACTTCGTTTCAAAGCCGTCTTCATCACGAATGCGACAACGATCATGGGCCTCATTCCAACTGCATACGGAATCGGTGGCGACGATCCATTCCTGAAGCCACTAACACTCGCTATGGGATGGGGACTTCTATTAGGCAGCGCCCTAGCCATCGTGTGGGTACCTGCCGGTTATTTAGCACTGCAAGATATACATAACCGATTGCATAGACGAAGAGTTT
>JAYSYM010000022.1:0-2533 GCA_043727635.1 Bdellovibrionales bacterium
TGGCGTCGCTGCCGAAATCTCCGTCGGCGTCCCCTCCAGCTCGCGATAATTTTTCGCTCAGCACTCAATAATTGAAGTCCCTTGAGATTCAAGATCTCTCACTCTTTCGATTTTCTTAAGCAGCGCTTCCGAAATTCCAACTTTGAATTCAATTCGATCAGCAGCACGATATTTCGTTGTTTCAGAGATTAGCAACTCCGGCTTTTCACTAGCCACAGCCCTCTCGATCTCTCGCGAAGTCTTAGTCTTTGCAATATCAATCCAAGTGTTTTGATTTTCTATCGTTAACACAGGTGTAATTTTGCGAGCCTTTGCGACACTCAGCTCTCCGGCCTCAATTGCGAGCCCGAGTGCCGGAATCTCAACAGACTTTCTCGCTACCGTAATTAGATTACTCGCGCTAGCTTCCGACAAATTCAAACGCCGGATCGAATAATCAAATTGTCCGAACTGAAAATCGAAGAACACGAACGAACGCGCACAATTCAAAAATCGATCTCACATCAAACGCTGCGCACGACAAAACCCTGTCAAGAAAAAATAAACAGAAAGCAAAAATGAAATTTATTTTTCTCATCGAATCAAAAAAATATGTCCAGAGTAAATTTTGAAAACAAAACACTCGCAGAGAAGTAAGTGCGATCACATAGCAGCGACGCCGAACCGTTACACATCTGTGATCCCGAAGCGCCACATACTTCGGCCCCCCCCGAGCCGATGATTCTCCCAGCAACACTCACCCAAACCCAATCAACCCCAACCCAGCACACCGCTTGCACTACCCCACTACATGTCGATTCTCCCAGCGTGGACTCTCATATATTTACTCTGCCTTGTCGTGCCTGCCTATGCAGTTGACGATGCGCAGGCAATTTTCGGCACAAGCACCAGCTCGATTACCACCAACAGCACCCACACCAGGGCGGGCACCCAGCCAAACCTACTCCCCTTCAAAAACGACCTCTTCGCCCACACCACACTTCTATCGTCAGACGATCACGGGAACTACCTCGAATACGACTTCGATGAAATGCGTGACGTAAATGGCCGCGACGAAATCCCTGTAAAAAAGGCCCTAAACAAATTCGTCGAACTCACGACAAAAACTCAACCACAAACGAACACTCTCCATTACCCAACCGGAACAACCAAAACAACCGGAACAATCACCACAGCCCAAGTCGGCCAAACCCACAAAGCAAAGTTCGCAGTAATTTTCATTCACGGAGCTGGTGGTTCAAAAGAACTCGGCATAAATGATTGGACCTTCGGCGGAAACTTCAACCGACTAAAAAATTTAACTCTCCTCAATAAAGGCGTTTACTTTAGCCCCTCAGTCACGTTCGACATCAATGGCGTCGAAGGCACTGCAGAAATCATCAGACAAATTAAACACCAATCTCCCAACGCAAAAATAATTATAGCCTGCGGCTCAGCCGGTTCATTCATTTGCTACAACCTTCTCACCGCCACACAACAAGCAAACAAAATCTCAGCACTCGTAATTCTCGGCGGAGCTTACGCCCCCGACGAAGAAACCCTAAAACAAGTAACAAAAAATCAAATCGCACTCCTAATTGCTCACGGCACAAACGACCGCGTCCTACACTGGACCGAAATGGAAAAGGCTTACAATTCGGCAAAACAACAAACTCCATCAAACTTCATTCTCTATCGCACAGGCGGACATGGAACACCCATTCGCATGATCGACTGGTATAAAACTTTAAATTGGATTCAAAACGTAAAGGCCAAAAAATGAAAAAACTTGCAGCCATCATTCTTGCAACGTCGATCTTTTCCCAATCTGCACTAGCCGCAAAGCGCTTCATCGGCGGATACCACCCGAACGGCACTAAAATCTACGTCGACGTTGATCAAATTCCCACGAAAACGCACAAAGTAAAAGTTGGCCACTTAGCCAATCCTGATTTTAAAATTTACGAAAGCACACGCAAGCGTCTCGGAGTGACAGCTCCAACTCTCATTGATAATCCGCACGCAATGACTGGTACTGCGTTAACCTCTGCAAATAAAAACTTCGCCGAAGCCGTGATCCAAATTCGCAGATCAAAAAAAGATATGATTCGTCAGATTAAAGCGATCGCTCCACTTTACGGCGTTGATCCGGCTGCAGTTCTTGGCGCAATCGTCGCTGAGCTCACTTTTAATAATTATTGGGAAGCAGCTTTTCAAAACGTTGCAGCTCAGTACCTTCCCGCTTCGCTCAACTTCCCAAAAGTACCAACCGTCGCTGCATACTTAAAACATAAAGCATTTGAAGAATGTTACCCTGAGCGCTCTGATTATTGGTCATGGGTTTGCGTTAACAACGTTTGGAGTAAGAGCATTCAATACGCGGGTCAGCCAGTGAATCCGCTCCTGTACGCTCCATTCAGACGCGAAGATGCCAACTGGCTTCGCGAATACTTAAGACCAAATACCGGAATCAGCTACGGCCCTGCACAGCTAAGTCTAGCCGTTTCGCTTATTGTAATGGACGACGTGCATCGCACTACACGCGGAGCGATCA
>JAYSYM010000023.1:0-2529 GCA_043727635.1 Bdellovibrionales bacterium
ACCTTGTACTGCGAGCGGAACTTCGAAAGCGCCAGGAACGCGAATCATCGAAATGTTGTCATCGGGACAGCCCATCTCTCTTAGAGCTGCCAACGCCCCTGCTTCTAGTTTGTAAGTTACTTCTGGATTCCAGCGTGCCGTAACTACGCCAATCCGTAAAGTCTTCGCATCAAGCGATCCTTGGAGTGTCTTCATTAAGCGTTTCCTCCGCCATTTTCATCCTGCTCATCGAACAAGTGGCCCATTTTTTCTTTTTTTACTTTCAAGTATGAAACGTTGTGCTCATTTGCTCCTGCTACTAGCGGAACTCGATCAACGATTTCTAAGCCGTAGCCCTTCAGGCCCACGCGCTTTGACGGATTGTTCGTAAGGAGTTTAATCTTTCGAATTCCTAGCGCTCTTAGAATCTGCGCGCCGATGCCGTAGTCGCGGCTATCCATCGGGAAACCCAAATGTAAGTTTGCTTCGACAGTGTCCATGCCCTGATCCTGCAGTTGGTACGCACGAATTTTATTTCCGAGTCCAATGCCTCGGCCTTCTTGGCGAAGGTAGAGTAAAACTCCGCGGCCTTCTTGCTCAATCATTTCCATTGCGCGCTTAAGCTGAGGGCCGCAATCGCAACGTGAGCTCCCGAACACGTCGCCAGTCATGCACTCTGAGTGAACACGTACTAACACTGGCTCTTCAGAGGTGATGTCACCTTTTTGAAGTACGAGATGTTCAGCAGAATCGAGACAATTTGCGAAAGCACGAACGCGGAAGTCAGTACCAAACATATTCGGCAGGTGCGCTGATGCGATTTCTTTTACGTGAGTTTCGTTTTGAACTCGATACTTGATTAGATCAACAATCGTTCCGATTTTTAAATTATGTTTTACTGCGAATTCCTTTAAGTCAGTCGTACGAGCCATTGTTCCGTCTGGCTTCATCACTTCACAAATCACAGCTGCAGGATTGAGTCCTGCAAGCGTTGCAAGATCAACGCTACCTTCAGTGTGGCCGGCGCGCTTCAACACTCCACCTGCTTTTGCACGAATCGGAAAGATGTGTCCCGGATAGATTAAATCGCCTGGCTTTGCTTTTGGATTGCTCGCAACACGAATTGTGTGCGCGCGATCTCCCGCAGAAATTCCGGTGCTCACTCCCGTCGCTGCTTCAATACTAACTGTGAAAGCTGTTTTGTTTGGAGAGAAGTTATGTTCGTCCTTCACCATCATCGGAAGTTGCAAGCGATCGATCTGCTCAGGTGAGAGCGAAAGGCAAATTAAGCCACGAGCTTCGGTGGCCATAAAGTTGATGAGCTCTGGAGTAACGAAGTCTGCGGCCAGAACAATGTCGCCTTCGTTTTCACGATCTTCGTCATCAACCAGGATAACCATTCGTCCGTTACGAATATCGTCGATGAGCTCGCTGATTGTGTTCATGGGCGTGTTCATGCGTTGTTCTCTTTTCCTGAAGCATTCTTCGTGTTCATGACATGAATAAGGCCGCGAGCCAGCGGATCGACTTCGATCGTTACGCTGTCGCCAGATTTTAAATTTGAAAGATTAGTTCGCTCGAGAGTTTCTGGTATCAAACAAACCGAGGCCGAATTAGCGCGAACTTCGTTCACCGTAAGGCTTACGCCGTTGAGAGCCCAGCTTCCCTTTTTCCAAATGTAAGGTTTGAGATTTTCTGGAAAAACGATGTCGAGCTCAAGCGAGCCACCAACTTCGCGCCGAGCTTCTACTTTTCCCATTGCATCGACGTGTCCACTTACGAAGTGGCCGTGTACTCGGTCGCCCATTCTTAACGAACGTTCGAGATTTACTTTTGACGTTTTAAGCGAGGATTCACTCCAGCCTGTTACGCGAAGTGTTTCAGCCGCAAGAGCGAATTCAATTTTTGATTGATCATATTTTTCGACCGTCAGACAAATTCCGTTCACTGCGATGCTGTCGCCAGACTTGATGTCATTGAAGTCCACAGGCTTTTGCACAGTGATGCGCAGAATTCCTGGTTGCGAGCTGGTGCTCACAATCTCGGATTGAGCTTCAACGATTCCGGAAAACATTAAAAATCCTATAGCTTTAGGTCGGTTTTTTGATTCGCTGGAAATTACACCCCGCTGGAGGATGGCGTCAAGATCAGCTGAGGCATTTACTTTTCAGTTATCTCGGAGGCGAACCCTAAGTTCGCCATCTCGATTTAGTGCGCGCTCCTAGAGCTATCCGTTATGCTCTCAGGCTTTTTTTCAATGATTTAGCTGTGTTCCCCCCTCCGAATTCGACATTTTGTTCATTCTATCGTCTTGGACTCTCGAATTTGCGGGAACCGATTTTCGCGGCGCCGCGACTTTTTTATTGATCGCGACCTCAATAGCCCGGCTGACGGCGTAATCCAAAAGCTCAGCTTTCGAGTAATCGAGCAGCAGTGCAGTTTCATCTTCACAATTGGAGACATTTTATTCGATCAAACTTGGCGCTGGATCGACGAGAAATGTCTAGACATCCCCGATCGCACTTCAAAGCGAAATGCCACTCGCATGCA
>JAYSYM010000024.1:0-2523 GCA_043727635.1 Bdellovibrionales bacterium
TTTTTTGAATCGTTTCTAGATCGTGCAGTTCATATGTCTTGTCAGTGACCGAGCGGCTTTTCTCAATGCTAATGACGTTCTTCACAGCGCCGATTCCAACAATCACGTCGTCGAATTTCTTAACTAGCCCACTGCTTTCGCAAACCAAAATTTTTGCGCCGCTGTCTTTTAGAATAAACTCAACATCGTCAGGAGTGCTGCTTTGATAGATAGGAACAGTGACTGCGCCTAAACATAACACTGCGGTATCGACGTAAGCCCACTCCACGCGAGTGTTGCTGAGAATTGCAACGCGATCACCTGGACGAACTCCAAGTTCATAAAGTGCAGCCGCAATCTGTTCAACGTTGCTATAATATTGTTCCCAAGACACTTCGATCCATTGGCCGCGACGAGCATAAGTAATTGCTGTGCGGTCTCCTCGGCTTTTTGCTTGTACAAACTTGGTGCAGATCGTGTCCATGTAGTCTTCTGTTGTAATGAATTTGGAGGAGTTCGTCTACTACTGTCGTGAAGGATTGCGCTCGGGCTCATTATTTCGGCCGCGCATTCGAGGCATCAACGTCACGCGCTTCACTCTGTTTTCAGGAACGCGGACAACTGTTGAGTCTTCAGATTTAGTTACGGTGTCGTAAACTCTAACGATTACGTTTTGATCAGCTGCAATCGGGTAGTTAGTCACTGGACCTGCGTCTTTAACCTTCACGCCGTCAATATAGATTGCGCCTGAGCCAATAACGCTGATGTCAACATAGCCAAGTTTCGCTCGAATGAGCTGCGCTGCTAGCTCTCGCTCGGCACTGCGAGCAGCAAATGTTTTTGTCACGGGAACATAGCCAGGCAATCGCACGGTAATCTGAACTTCTTGATTAAGCGGAACTTCGACTGAGGCCGGAGTTAAATCCTTGAACGGAACTGCATCGACTGTAATTTCAGCACCAGAAGGCTGACTTTTTACCACAATCGTTCGCGCGACCGGAGCTGAGGAAGCTTGCTCAGTTTGATGTTCCTGAACCGTGAAGTTTCGAGGAAGCTGAATTCCAACTTGTCCAGCGAGTTTATAGGCGTGTTTTTGGAATTCAGTAGGACTCGTATATGCATAGTAGCCAAGTATGCCCGCAACGATCGCGAGCACATAGAACGCCCCGTAACTGCGATTCTGCGCAAACTGAATGTCGTTTGAGCGAGGGGAGTAAGAGCCAGTGAAAGTTGATTCACGAGGCTTTTCAATCTGTAGTTTAGGAGAAGTGTTTGAGCCAACTTTCGCAGTTCGCTGGGCAGGCTGTGGCATAGGAGGCGGAATGCGCTTCTTTGAAGAAGGCATTGGAATGTTGTCTGTGCGAGCTGCATCACCAGGCTTTGGCGAGAAGAATGGAGCATCCACTTCTTCTGGGCTAGATGGCGTCAGGTCAATAGGTTGCTGCGGAACGTCTGCATCTGTTTCAGTTTTGCGAGTGTTTGTATTGGTAATCTCAGTTTTGAAATCAACAACTTCTGGCTCAAGAATTTTTTTCTCAGTTAAGCGCGAGTATTCGATTTGTTTTCTGCGAGCGTCAAGAATTTCGCTCGAGAATAAATTCTTAATGAACAAACTGAAGTCGTGTGGTGAGAAATCAGGATATTGTCTGTTCAAGAAGCGGCTAAGGTCGCGGTGGAAATCAGCGGCTGTTTGGTAACGAAGGTTGCGGTCTTTTGCGAGTGCCTTGTTGCAAATTCTTTCGAGCTCCTGAGGGATACTTGGGTTGATTTTGCGAAGTGGGGGAACTTGGCATTCGCGAATTTTGCGTAGAGTTTGAGTTTCATCTTTTGCGATAAATAGGCGATCATTTGCAAGAAGCTCCCACATCGCGATCCCGAGAGAGAAAATGTCGGTGCGAAGATCAACCGGATGACCTTCTGCTTGCTCTGGGCTCATATAACCAAACTTGCCTTTAAGAGTGCCTGCTCGAGTCACCTCAAGTTGGCTTTCAGCTTTAGCAATACCGAAATCGACAACCTTCACTTCGCCCTCGAAGCTCACCATTACGTTTTGCGGACTGATATCACGGTGAGTGATGTTAAGTGGCTTTCCGGTCGTTCCATCTAAACAGCGATGAGCATGATCAAGACCAGCAGCAACTTCGCGAATGATATAAAGCGCTTGTTCAATCGAAAACGAGATTTCGCCTTTTTTCATTCGGTTCAGAACTTGGCGAAGGTTTCTTCCTTCAACATAGTCCATAACTAGAAAGGGCTGACGCTTCTCAACACCGAAATCATAAATCGCTACGATGTTGCTGTGAGAAAGATTTACTGCAATTCGAGCTTCAAGCCGGAACATATCGAGGAACTCTGGGTTCTCAGCAAACTGAGGTAAGATCCGTTTAATCGCAATGAACTTTGAGATATTGTTGTGGCCTTGGTTGCTTTTCGCAAGATACACCTCGGCCATCCCGCCGGTGGCGAGTTTCTCAAAGTTCATTGCGATTAAACGGATCTTACCTCAGTTTGCTGAGAACCCAGAGTTCCTCGATATGTTCCGGC
>JAYSYM010000025.1:0-2522 GCA_043727635.1 Bdellovibrionales bacterium
AGATAAAGTCAGCATTATCGAAGTGCCAGATACTCTCAAAGCATTTCAAGATCTCGGCCAGTTCTGGCGTCGCAAAATGAATTTAAAAGTTGTCGGAATCACTGGCTCAAACGGAAAAACGACAACTAAAGAATTTACGGCTGCAATCCTCTCAACGAAATACAGAACTCATTACAGCAAAGGAAGCTTCAATAATCATTGGGGTGTACCGATTAGTTTGCTCGAGATCACTCCCGAGCATGAAGTTGCCGTGATCGAAATGGGTATGAATGCGTTTCACGAAATTGAAACTCTCGCAAAAATTGCGGAGCCAGACATCGTGACGGTTACCATGGTGGGACAAACTCAAGGAGGCGCACTCGGTGGGATCGAAGGAGTAGCTAAGGCGAAGGAAGAAATTTATAAGTTCGCTCCCGACAAGGCTCTTCAGATTTTCAATCTCGACAACGAGTACACCCTTGCGATGTACGAACGCGTGAGACTTACGGGGAAGAAAGGTTTACTCACTTTCTCGAGTGCTGACGCTGCTGCCGAGTTTGCAGACGTGTTTTTAAAACTTGTTCACTCCGATGAAAACTCAATCATGGTTGAAGGAAAAATCGGTGGAGTGCAAGGACGCACACGAGTGCCAGTGTACGGCACTCACAATGCGAACAACTTAATGGCGGCTTCAGCAGTAGCCTACGCATGCGGAATGAGCGGATTCGAAATTTGGGCCGCACTTCCGAATTGCAAGACAGGCTGGGGTCGAAATCAGTGGCTAAATACCAAAAGCGGTGCGCGAGTGCTGTTCGACGCTTACAACGCGAGCCCCGACAGCATGCGCGCGGCACTTTCAAACTTTGCACTCCTTGCAAAATCGGGGAAAAAGCTCGCTGTCCTAGGGGAAATGCGTGAGCTTGGGGAGCAAACTGTGCCTGCGCATCTCGAACTCGCTCGGGAAGTGGCGAAAGTTGGGTTTGATGAGGTTGTCTTTATCGGCCCAAGTCGTGAGCATTTTGCGAACGAACTAAAGCGCTCAGGATTTTTAAATAAGATAGTAATATCAGATACTTGTGAACATTTTCTTGCAAGCGAGAAGCTGCCTGTGTTACACCAGAGCGACATCGCGCTGATAAAAGGTTCTCGAGGGATAAAATTGGAGTTGTTGCTAGAGCAATGGCAGCCAGTTGATTTCAGCGGCAAATAGAAAACGGGTAAATAAAAAATATGCTCTATCAGTGGCTCTACTCTCTGGCTGATCACTCTTCAGTCTTCAACGTGTTTCGTTACATCACATTCAGAACATTCATTTCATTCTTCACAGGATTTATTGTTTGTTGGGCAGCGGGACCGTACTTCATTAATAATTTAGTAAAGAAACAAGTAGGCCAGAGCATTCGCGATGATGGGCCACAATCTCACAAGAAAAAACAGGGAACTCCAACGATGGGCGGAGGATTAATCCTAATCGGATTAATGGTTCCGGCTTTGTTGTGGGTTAATCTCATGGACCCACTCGTGTGGGCCGTGATCTTCGTGACTCTTTGCTTCGGTGCAATTGGTTACTATGACGACAAACTAAAAGTGATCTACAAAAACCACAAAGGTTTGCCAGGCAAACTTCGCTTGCTTTGTGAGTTTCTGATTTCGGCGCTCGCAATTTGGGTTTTGATCTACTTCAAAGGTTTTTCTACTGAGCTTCACATTCCGTTTTTTAAAAACGCAGTTTATGACCTCGGATATCTCTACATTCCATTCGCTTCGTTAGTCATCGTTGGTTGTGCAAACGCAGTTAACCTTACTGATGGTCTTGATGGACTTGCGATTGTCCCGGTGATCATCACTTCAGCGACTCTTGGAGTGTTTGCTTATGTAGCTGGTAACGTTGTGATCTCAAGTTACTTGCAGATTCCATACGTAGCAGGTGCGGGAGAGCTAACGCCGCTCGTGGGTGCAATGGTTGCAGCTGGTCTGGGCTTCTTGTGGTTTAACACTTATCCAGCGCAAGTATTCATGGGCGACGTCGGAAGTTTAAGTATCGGTGGGTTCATCGGTACTCTTGCTGTTCTGACTAAGAATGAACTTGTTCTAATAGTCCTCGGCGGAGTTTTTGTAGTTGAAGCTCTTTCTGTAATTACGCAGGTAGCTTCGTTTAAATTAACCGGAAAGCGCGTCTTCAAGATGGCGCCGATCCACCACCATTTTGAATTAAAAGGTTTAACAGAGACGAAAATTATTGTTCGTTTTTGGATCATCTCCATCCTTCTCGCGATTTTAAGTTTAGCGACACTAAAGTTGAGGTAATTAATGAATCCGTATTCTGAAGTAACAGATCTAAAAGATAAAAGAGTTCTCGTAGTCGGTCTCGCGCGCAGCGGTGTTTCGATGGTGCACTTTCTAGTGGAGAGTGGCGCACAAGTGACAGTGAGCGATCACAAGTCTAAAGCCGAACTTTCGACTGCACTCGAGCAAATCGACGGTCTCAATGTGCAATTTGATCTTGGCGGCCACACTCCAAAAGTGTTCTTGGCTCAAGATTT
>JAYSYM010000026.1:0-2521 GCA_043727635.1 Bdellovibrionales bacterium
GTCGACGATAATGGCGGTCTTATCTCTGACGTCTCCGATGACGTTGAGGGCTTGGGCTTCATTAGGACGAATACGTCGCTTATCAATGATCGCAATCGGGGCTTCGATACGTTTCGCGAACGCGCGAGTACGTTCCACACCACCAGCGTCTGGGCTAACCGCAACGTATTGTTCGCCAGAGCCGAACCGTTCGCGCCATGAGCGAGCGAGGGTAGGGATAGCAAATAAGTGATCCACCGGAACGTTAAAGAAGCCTTGGATCTGAGCTGCGTGAAGATCAACAGCAACCACGCGAGTTGCTCCCGCTGTCGTAAGCAAGTCAGCCATTAGCTTTGAAGATATTGGAGCTCGTGGAGCAACTTTACGATCCTGACGTGCATAACCGTAGTAGGGAAGTACCGCTGTGATTGAACTTGCTGAGGCCCGCTTAAGCGCGTCGAGCATGATGAAAAGTTCGATGTAGTTTTCGTTTACCGGTGGGCAAGTGCTCTGAATAACAAAAACGCTATCTCCGCGCACACTCTCATGAATTTCAGTTTGAATTTCACCATCGGCGAAGCGGCTAATTTGGCAATAGCCGAGTTCTACTCCAGCCGCTTGAGCGACCTTTTGGGCGAATTCTTTATTCGAATTTCCGGTAAAGATCTTTAAGCCTTGCATGGATGAATGTTCGTACTACATTAATTAAACAATGACCAGTTGGAATCTAATCAATCTCAAGGCTCGTGTTGACGCTGGCACTTTCGAAGACCTTCAGGCAGCGGTACGTGATCTGCGCTTACAGGGAAAAACCCACATTGCGTTAGATTTACGCTTAACGCGTTTCTTAAGTGTGCCTGCAATTCAACTCATCGTTTCCGTTGCTCGCGAACTCAGAGAGCAAGGCGGGGAATTAGTTCTCGTTGGCCCAAGTGAAAAGACAAAACGTCACTTAGAGATTTACGGCTCGATTGACGATGTTCGCATTCTTCGTAGTGGAGAGGCTCTCGAGCTGCTTGCAAACAACGAGTCGCTTAACGCTTTTTCGTCAGCTCGCGGATAGTTGCCCAAATCCAAGGTTCATGTTCGCTGACGCGAACATAAATTGAGGCAGTTCGTGGAGGGTTGGCTCTCTGATTTCTCGTAATCATCATATCCCAAATTTGCTTTGCACTCGCCGGAGTCATCATCGAATTAACTCCGACAACTTCTAGTTCACCAGTAGCTTGATTGCGAATGTAAGCCGCTCCGCCTGAATCACCTTCAGTTAAGAAATGTGGAAAGCGCGCATCAGGTGCAGTGTAAAAGAACAAACTTTTAATTAGGCGCACTTTCTGATCTGCCATGTTGAGTGAACACGGGTGTAGAACTGGATAACAAAGATCTTTTCCCTGAGCGCCGTAGCCACCTACTAAAATATCTTGCGCTAATTGCAGTTGCTCGTAATTTAATTTCGCAACTGGAGCATCAATTTCGTCTGCCGTTGTGAAGATTGCGAGGTCTGGCAAAATCGCGATCACAGTTTTCGCTAGTTTATGAATTTGCTGCGGGTGCTTACTAAAGAAGGGGTGAATTCTTAGCTGGGCGATTTGAGTTCTCACTCGGAGTTTCAGTTGCTTGTGCGAAACTTGCTCGATTGAAATTTCTGAACCACGCTGAAACTTATCAAAACAATGAGCAGCTGTGAGGAAAGTTTTAGGCGCAACTTTGGTCGCCGTGCATTTGCTCAAGTTGCTCATGACTACGAACGCAACAGACGACGGGAAGTCTTCGACATTTACTTCTTGTTGTGGGAGCAGCGCGTGGCTGGTCGATGCGAAAGCGATCGCGCTAGCTGAAAGTAAAAATATTAAAAACTGTCGCAAACTCATTACATGAATCTCGCGGTTTGAGTTGGGAGTCGGCGAGAGAATAACAGAGATGACCGGGTGTTGCGCGAGGGTAATGGTGTCTGCGAAATCGTTTCAGGAGTGTAAAAACTTTTGACGGTGGATCGGTCTCTGCAAACACATTGTTGGTATATTGGAGTTTTTGCCAATATACCAACATTGTGTTGCTGGTCTATCGGGAGCCTATGTAAGTCGTGGCTGAAGGATTTCGGTCGCTAGTGTGCAGGCGCGGGCGCGGTGGGAGTGCTGGTTCTTGAAGGCTAAGCCGAGTTCTGCGAGTGTTTGAGTTTGGCCTTCAGGGATGAAGACGGTGTCGTAGCCAAAGCCTTGGTTGCCGCGCGCGGCTTTAGCGATTGTGCCCTTGAACACTCCATCGAAAACGAACTCTTCGCGTGAAGGTGAAATCAAAAGCATCGAACAAATAAACTGCGCTGATCGATCTTGGACAGCTTTGAGCTGCATCATCTTCAAAAGTTTTGCGACATTCTCAGAATCAGCGGCCTTCTCTCCGGCATAACGGGCAGAGTGAATGCCGGGAAGATTGCCAAGGCCTATAACTTCTAAGCCAGAGTCTTCGCCCAAAACCCAATGAGAGTTTTGAACAGCGTGAAGTGAGCGCGTTTTGATTTGCGCGTTCTCGAGAAACGTTTTGC
>JAYSYM010000027.1:0-2520 GCA_043727635.1 Bdellovibrionales bacterium
GTACTTCGGCAGCAAGGATTCTTCTCGGTTCAATCGACTTGTCCAACTTGCCGTGGTGAAGGCCGCATCATTAAAGATCCATGTACTAAGTGCGAAGGCTCGGGACGCGAGCGCACACAAAGAAAAATTCGCGTGAACATTCCCGCCGGTGTCGACAACGGAACGCAACTTCGCATCAGTAATGAGGGTGAAGGCGGGTATCGTGGCGGACCGAATGGTGACTTGTATGTCGAGATGCGAGTTCGCGAGCACGACAATTTTACTCGTCACGGTTTAGATCTACTAACTCAAGTTGAAGTTTCATACATCCAAGCGATTCTCAGCTCAGAAATTGAGGTCGAAACTCTTGATGGTAAAGAAACTCTCAGAATCCCTGCTGGCACTAGCACAGGCGATCGACTGAAGTTGGATAAGAAGGGCGTACCGTCACTTCGCGGTGGCAATCGTGGCGCACTCTACTGCGAAGTAGCTGTCGATATTCCAAAAAAGCTTAAGAAGGAGGAGGAGAAACTCCTCCGCGAAATTGCTACTCTTAGAGGCGATAAGGTAGGCGATAAAAAAGGCTTCTTTAGCTAGCTGCGGCAAAGCCATAAATCTGAATGAAAATTGAGCGTTGACCTTGACGGTTTACGCATCGAGCACAGATTAAGAGTGTTCGAATAGTTAGTCCAAGTTTTTAGGGGAGTTGGAATATGGGAAAAATTATCGGTATCGACTTGGGAACAACGAATAGCTGTGTAGCTGTAATGGAAGGTGGCGAAGCAAAAGTTCTCGTCAACGAAGAAGGCGCACGAACTACTCCTTCAGTTGTTGCGTTCACTAAAGATGGAGAAAAGCTCGTTGGCCAAATTGCAAAGCGCCAAGCTGTTACGAATCCCGAGAATACAATCTATTCATCTAAACGCTTCATCGGTCGCAGATTCGAAGAAGTAAAAGAAGAAACTCATCTCGTTCCTTACAAAGTTATCAAAAAAGGTAACGACTCAGGATTCGAGATTGCGGGCAAAGCAGTATCGCCAGAAGAAATCGCCGCTGCGGTTCTCGCGAAACTAAAAAAAGTTGCCGAAGATTATCTTGGTCATGAAGTAACAGACGCAGTAATCACTGTTCCTGCTTACTTCAACGATGCTCAACGACAAGCTACTAAAGATGCTGGTCGCATTGCGGGCCTTGATGTGAAGCGTATCATCAACGAGCCGACAGCTGCGGCACTTGCATATGGCTTTGATAAAAAGAAAGAACAAAAAATTGCAGTATTCGACTTAGGTGGCGGTACGTTTGACGTATCGATTCTTGAGGTTGGTGACAACGTCGTCGAAGTAAAATCAACCAACGGTGATACTCACCTTGGTGGTGATAACTTTGATATTCGAATTCTCGAGTGGCTCATCGCTGAGTTCAAAAAAGATCAAGGCATTGATCTTAAGAACGACAAGATGGCGATTCAACGCTTAAAAGAAGCGGCTGAGAAGGCAAAAGTTGAGTTGAGTTCGGCACAAGAGACCGAAATCAATCTCCCGTTCATCACTGCTGATCAAGCTGGTCCAAAGCACTTACAGATGAAACTTAACCGCTCAAAGTTTGAAAACATGGTTGATGATCTCATCAAGCGAACAATGGAACCGACTAAGAAAGCTCTCGCAGATTCTGGTTGGAACATCTCGCAAATCGATGAAGTTATTTTGGTGGGTGGTTCGACTCGTATTCCAGCTATTCAAAAAGCAGTGAAAGAGTTCTTCAACAGAGAACCAAACCGTTCAGTGAATCCCGATGAAGTTGTTGCAGTTGGTGCAGCGATTCAAGGTGGTGTCTTGGGTGGAGACGTTAAAGACGTTCTTCTACTCGACGTAACTCCGCTATCGCTCGGTATCGAAACATTGGGTGGCGTGATGACGAAACTCATCGAGCGCAACACAACGATTCCGACTCGCAAGTCGCAGACTTTCTCGACAGCAGCGGATAACCAACCAAGCGTCGACATTCACTGTCTTCAGGGTGAACGCGAAATGGCTACCGATAACAAAACTCTCGGTCGATTCGAGATGGTAGGACTTCCTCCGGCTCCTCGCGGAATGCCGCAAATCGAGGTTACTTTTGATATCGATGCGAACGGGATCTTAAACGTATCTGCAAAAGATCTTGGTACTGGTAAAGAACAGAACATCAAGATCACTGCGAAATCTGGTCTGTCAGAAGACGAGATTAAAAAGATGGTTAAAGATGCTGAAGAGCACGCAGAAGACGATAAAACGCGTCGTGAGCGCGTCACTGCGGTGAACGATCTTGATAGCTTGGTTTACCAAGTTGAAAAGATCGTTAAAGAAAGCGAAGGCAAGTTTGCTGAGGCAGACAAAAAGTCTGCAGATGATTTAGTTAAAGAAGGTCGCGATGCGATTTCGAACACTAGTTCAACTGCCGAATCACTTCGTGAGATCTACGCTCGCTTACAAACCCACAGCCATAAACTCTCTAGCGAGTTGTACGCAAAAGCGGGTGGTGATGGTGGCGGAGGCTCGGGCG
>JAYSYM010000028.1:0-2513 GCA_043727635.1 Bdellovibrionales bacterium
AATCCAGTCTGGTACGTCGATGTCGGCGGATCATCACTTGGACCTCTCACTCAAAATGAAATGATCACTCACCTTCGAAATGTGACTACCTTAAACAAGGTTCGCTTGTGGAGTGTGGGCCTAAATAAGTGGACAAATATTTTCGAGCTTCATGAAATTATGGAAGAACTTGGCATCAGCCGTCGTGAAAACGAGCGCGCACCACTTATGGGAACTGTTGCTGTGAGCCGAGTCGATCAGCAAGGCCCTGCGGTTGTAAAAGCCGCTTCGATCAGCGAAGCCGGAATGGGTCTTAACGATGCAGGATTTTTAGTGAAGGGCGAACAAGTTCAGCTTCTTATTCGAAGCAGCGAGTTCCCTCGCGCACTTAGATTTACTGGATCAGTTGCTTACGTTACTTCTCAAGGTTACGCGGGAATTAAGTTCGACGAACTTCACCCGGAAACCGCTTCATTCGTCGTTGATTACGTGAAGCGATTCAATGTGCCTCTGAAGGCTACTGCCTAATTTCCCTGTTTTACGTAGTAAAGCGCATCGCCTTTTTTAGGCTTGAGCACTAAGCAGCTACCCTGAGCGCTAATCGCGAAGACTTCGGCAGTAATTTCAGCTTTGCAGGTAAAGCTTTCTGATTTCTTTTCCATTACCTGAGGATCGTCAAATTTCAACGCGCTGACATCAGAGTTAACTGAAAAAGTTGACTCCACCACCGGGCTTTCAAACTCACCAGACTTTTTCTTATCGCAAAATTGCGTCAGCGACGCTTTGTTTCCGTTAAAGATAAATTGTGCTCGATAAGTAACTCCACTTGTCGCGCTGGTTTCGGCGTCAGTTTTAAATGTGCCCGCTAAAGCAGAAAATTTCGCGGCACCGCTGCAAACCGAAGGCTTTTCAGAAGGTTTGTTCACGCACTTTCCGTTTACACATCCGCCTGTGCGGTCTTCGATTTTTTCTTTTACTGGAGCACATGCTACTACTGCAAATATTAATGGGATAACTAAAAGACGCTTCATCGTGATGCTCCCGCCTACTGGCACTCGGACATATCTGTGCCATCACGATAGGACGATAGCCTCGTCCTGACAACTGGACCTACGGCTGAAGCTCTACTGTATGTTCTGTTTTACTGAGAAGACGACTCGTCTTTAACGACGGCGAAATTCACTTCTGATGCGCCAGCCATTGTTACCGTGTGAAGTACTCGGCGAATCGAAAGGAAGTCGACACCCTTATCACCCTGAACAGTAACTCGGCGTGAATCTTCTAATTCTTTTTTAGGGTCAGTTCCTTGTTGAGATTGAACTGCGTCGCGAAGTGCACCAAGGCCTAACATTTTTCGTTTGTTATCAGCGTCGGTAAACATCTGCGTAAGTTTTTTCTCGAGAGCAGGAATGTTTGCGTCTTCTTGTGCGCGGATTGAATTGATATCAATTACTTTCTCTTTATTAAGCGTCACATATTCTTTTGAAACCGTTATCACCGTAGCAGGACGAAGTTCTTTGATCGCCGATGCCATCGGAAGAGCAACTTCGTCATTGATTTCTAAAAGTCCCGAGTCTGTTTGATAGTTTTGAAGAAGGAAGACTGCGAGTACCGTGAACATGTCTACCATGGCGGTCAAAGAAAGAGTCATGATCGCATTGCGTGCGCCGTTTCTCTTTGTGCGATTGTGCCTGTCACGAATACCTGGTGCGTAAATAGCCATTGGCTTACTTCCTCTTACTTTATCGCTTACTCAGCCGCTACCGTCGATACCGAAACCGATGGGAAGCCTGATTTGTTAAGCGTATCCATTCCTAAAATCATAAACTCGTAGTTAACGTCGTCATCAGTGGTGATGACGGCATCTACCTTTTCAGGATAAGTCGTCTTAATTTCGCGAAGTTTAGCAGCTAACCCAGTTGTTTCAAACCGTCCGCCCGCTCGAGGGTACTGGAAAGTTTCTTTACCAATGATTAAACGGAATCCTGAAGCCTTCACATCTAGTCGCAAGGGAATATCCGCTAGAGGTGGAGGAGGAGTGTTGTCTTCATTAGTTTTTTTGCCATAGATTGAGCTCCCCGCTTGAAGCATCGAAACCTGTGACCAAACAGCGGTAATAAGAAGGAACGTAATTAGTACGCTCATCAAATCGATGATCGGAACTAAGTTTAGTTCAACGTTTACGTCTTTACTTCTGCCTCTACCGCCGCCGCTTACCGAAGCCATTGTGACTACTCTTTCATCTTGTCGCGGTTAGCGACAACTAAGTTCATCAAGCTCATGCTGCTCTCAGTAACGTCGTTGAGAAGTCGACCGATGCGAACCTGGAAGTAGCCGTAACCCAAAATCGCGATGATCGCTACGATAAGACCGAACGCCGTACAGTGTAGAGCTTCAGAAATACCGATCGAAAGTTTTTGCGCTTTTTCTGCAGCACCCGCTTCAGCCACACCTTGGAACGAAGTGATCATACCCATGATTGTTCCAACGAGACCAATGAGAGTCGCGATGTTACCAAACACACCGAGGAAAGC
>JAYSYM010000029.1:0-7733 GCA_043727635.1 Bdellovibrionales bacterium
CTTTCTTGCTCGAAGGAACGGACACAGTCATTTTCCAAAAAGAGTGGGGAAAGATTCTTGGTCTCGTCTCTCAACTCTACGGTTCTTACTTGCAGTATGAGTATTTGATTAAACCTACTGCCGACATCTTGCATGGGATCGGGTTGAAGTATTTCAACACGCTCTTAAATGAAGGCTTCGGCGTTCTTCAAAATGCGATCAACAACAAATCAAACAAAGTAATTCCATTTGAAACGATGGATAAGGTTGTTGAGCAGCTTTATTTCTTGAAAGTGATTGATCCCGATTTCATGCAAGACAACACGCTTAAGGGTTTGTTCCGCACTGTGATCGGAAAAGTTTATCACCCGGCTATTAACGGCGTTCGTCCAATCGCCAGCGGGCTCGATCTACCAGCGTTAGATCTTATGCGAAAAGACTTCTACGGCTTTGCTGAGATGCAGTCGGTCTACGACGTGATCAACTCAGATGCTGAAGCTGCGGGTACTCCGCTAACCTATCAACAGCTTAAAGATAAGTGGCCAGCAAAGGGCACTCGTGCTGATCACTTAAATCAAATTCGAACTTTGTTGAACCAAACTAAACCACAGATGTGGGATAGCGAATTCAAAGTGGTTTACGACGACGATGCCTTTAAACTTCCAATGACTCCGGTAAAGTTCACCGAGATGAATTGGCGACGAATGTTTATTTACATTCTGGCTAGAGGCTACGCTGAGACGGGTGACGCGGTTGAAGTTTCAGGCCTACGGCCGATCGAAGATTTCCAGTCACTGTACTGGGACTTCCGACTCCTCGCTCACGAACTTGAATTCTTAGATAAAAATGATTCTGATATCTGGGAGTCGACTGCCGAAGAGTCGATGATTTTCTTCTTGTCTTCAGATGGAAAACTTCCGGTCTCGATTGCTGAGGGATACGACTTCTTAGGTCTGGCGTTGGCCGCAGGTAAAATAAGTACACCGATTTACGATGAAATGCGCGATCAGTGTAAACATACCGGCGGAGTTGATGCCTTCGGCGCGCCGCTGATCGAAGTTGAGTGCTATCGAAAATTGCTCTACAGCAACTTCACTAAATACTTCGAGGCGCTCCCGGGCTGGGCTTTGGCGATTTCTAAGTTGACTGCTGATAAGCTTGAAAAGTTTAAAGCGAATCTTGAGTATGTCACTCTCCATAATCGAGATAACCTTGAGTTGGGTGTGAAGTCGGGCGACATCGGAACTACTGCTTCAGTTTTCCAATACGGTGAATCGATCTTCTGGAAGTTTGATAAAAACAAAGATGGCAAACTCGATTATCCTGAGACTGCCGATGAGGCGTTTGCGCTCTTCCATGACTTCCTAGCGAACGAAGCGAAAGAAGACGGCGTAACAAGCGAAGCGGACCTCAAGGCTTTGTTCACTTATCTCTTGCGCTACAAACGAACGCCGCAAACGATTTTGCAAAAGGCTGAGTTCTTGTGGTGGAAGTTGAATAAGAGCAGTTGGAAGTATGAAGTCTCTCGAACAGACGTCATCGATATCATCGCTGCGATGAAGAAAAACGGTGCAGATTCTGTGACGACACCAAAAACGCAACCAGAGACGCCACCAGAAACGCCGCAAGCAGAAGAGGAATCTTCTGGAAATTCACTTAGCAACTATAATTATTTCAATTAATTTACTTCGAGGTCGATCAAAACGACCTCGGGGAATTCCTTGTGAATCTTCGCTTCGAGTTGATTGATAGTGCGGCCCACGAGGCGAACCATTCTCTCAGATGTTTCAAACAAAATATAAGCTGGATCTTCTCCGTCACGAATTTTTTCTGCGTCGCGGTTGATGACATCGCGATCAATTAAAATTCCGCCGTGAAATTCGACTTCGAGCGAAAGTCTCAAGCGGCCCGGAGCGAGAACCGAAGTCTTGATACTTGTTACTCGTTCAACTTTTTCATCTGACTCAACAAATTCACGGATCTCAGTTTCAAGATCAATACCGGCCGATGCTCCCATCAGAATGCGACCATTCGCCATCGCTAGCGTAACAGCCATAATGCCCAAGAGGAAACCAATCAGAATAGATGCGATTGCGTCGGGCACGTGCGAGCCCGTGAGATGGGAAACGACGATACCGATAATTGCGAAGGTTACACCGATTACTGCGATGCCATCTTCTAGCAAAACACCTACAGTAGTTGGATCGTCACCGAACCGTATGTAGTGGCCGAAAGTACGATCGCCCTTTAGTTCTTTCACGGCGTCGATTGCGATCCACAGTGTGTAACCTTCAGCGACTAAGGCGAAGATCAAGATGGCAATCGAAGTTGTTGGATCAGATTCAATATGGGATGGGGCAATTAATTGCGAGATGCCGTGATAAGTCGTTACGCCGAAGCCGACGAAAAAAATGCCCATCGCTGAGATCAAGTTCCAAATGTATCGGGCTTGTCCTTTGCCAAAGGGATACATCTTGGTCGGCAGCGATGATCCGTGTCTAATGCCGACGTAAAGTAAGCACTGATTGCAGACGTCTGCGAGCGAGTGAATAGTTTCTGCAAGCATTGAAGGACTGAAGTGCAGAGTCCAACCAATAAATTTGGCAATTGTAACCAGAAAGTTCGATATAATTGCAGACAGGACGGCTCTTGTGGAGGCGTCTTTGGTTTTGAACATGGCGCTAATTATTGCATGGGCGATTGATCAACTACAAGTGGTTCTATGTCTGTAGCCAACACATTGTAGACGCCTTGTACGCACTGTAGAGTGCCTCGAATAACCATGAGTGGGTTTTCAAATATCACCATCCGACGTTTTTCATAAAGCTCAGGCTTGATAATCACTTGAAACAATCCGGTCTCATCTTCAACGCTCAAGAAGCAAACTCCTTTAGCTGTTGGAGGTTTTTGCAAAAGACTTAAGAGCCCAGCCATCACGACAGTTGTTTTGTGTCGAAGCTCCGGAAGTTCATTCGCACGAGTGAGTCGTGGAGTTCGCATTGCGTATCGAGCAGCGAGTTGCTTTCTCAAAATCGCAAGTGGGTGAGTGTCGATTGAAAAGCCTTTGCTGTTGTATTCCCGCTGAACGGCTTCCCAAGGGGATTCGCGAGGCAGAAGCATTAGCTCTTGTTGTTCATTTTCTTGGTTGAGTTGTGGGGCTTGAGCGTAAGTTAAACTTGTTTGATCGAGATCAAAACTTTGCAGCGTCCATAAAGCCTCGCGAGCTTCGATTCCAAAACAACTCAAAGCACCTGCACTTCCGAGTCTGATTAAGGCAGCGCGAGGCAGCTTTGTGCGCTCCACAAAATCTTTCAAACTCTTAAATTGGCCACCTGTTTTGCGTGCTTCAACAATGCGCTTTGCGAACATTTCAGAAAATCCGTGCATCGACCTAAACCCTACTCGAACTTCATGGAAGGTGTGCGTTGAGACCACATTCTGTGGATAAGTCTTTGGAGAGAGTGGATAACTATTCGATTTCTCAGGGCTATTTCTAGATTGTGTTAGGGAATTGTGAGGATTCGTACATGAATCTACAGTTCTCATTAATTCTAACTTGTTAACTAAATAGTAGTCCCAGTCTGAAAACTGCACGTCTAATGCTGAAAATTTAACGCCGTGTCTTTGCGCATCCGAGATCAAATTGCGAGGTGAGTAGAAGCCCATCGGCTGACTGTTAAGGAGTGCAGTGGTGAAGACATCTGGGTGATGGCACTTCAAATAACAGCTCGCATAGGTGATCAGAGCAAAACTTGCTGCATGACTCTCGGGAAATCCGTACGACGCAAAACCTTGAATGGTTTTAAAAATTGTTTCTGCGTACTCAGAGGTAATACCTCGTGCGAGCATTCCGTTGATCACGCGAAGTCGCAAACCTTCCATGGTTGTTGGCTTCGTCCACGCTGAAGACATAATTCTTCTGAGCTCATCGGCTTCGCCGGGAGAAAATCCTGCGACATCGATTGCGATCTGCATAATTTGCTCTTGGAAAATTGGCACACCACATGTTTTTGCTAAAATCGGTCTTAAGGGTTCAGGAATAAAATAATTTTTCTCAAATCCTCTTCGGCGTTTAATAAACGGATGCACCATTCCGCCTTGCAAAGGCCCAGGGCGAACAATTGCAATTTGAATAACGAGATCGTAATAAGTTTCTGGCCTAAGACGGGGAAGCAAAGACATTTGTGCGCGTGATTCAATTTGGAAAACACCAACAGTGTCGGCTTTCTGAATCATCTTGTAAGTGGGTAGGTCCTCTTGGGGAATTTGCGCTAAGTTCCAGTCGATACCTTTGTGCTCACGAAGCATATTTAGTGATTTGCTAAGTGCAGTGAGCATTCCAAGACTTAAGAAGTCGATCTTCATCATCTTAAGAACTTCGATATCATCTTTATTCCATTGAATGACGTAGCGGTCATTCATCGTCGCTTTCTCGATGGGAACAATATTAATCAGATTCTCGTCGGCAATGACAAATCCTCCTGAGTGAATGCCAAGGTGGCGAGGAAAGCCTTGAAGCTCAATTGAGAGTTCCAAAATTTGTTGGAACAAAGCAGGCGAGAGTCCAAGCTTCTTAACTGAATTCGGATCATCAATTAAGCGTGAGATACCTTCTCTGCCCATATGCCGAATGAGTTTATTAATTTGTGTGAGCTCAAGCCCAAAAACTTTTGAGACTTCTCTTACGGCCAAGCGCGAACGATAGCAGATCACGTTGCAAACCATGCCGGCTCGTTGTGGCCCATACCGGCGATAGATCTCTTGAATGACCTCTTCTCTTCGCTCATGTTCAAAGTCGATGTCGATATCTGGCGGCTCACCGCGCTCGCGCGAAATAAATCGACCAAAAAGTAATTTGAGAGCTACAGGATCAATATTGGTAAGTCCAAGTGTGTAGCAGACAATTGAATTCGCAGCAGAGCCTCTGCCTTGAAAAAGAATCTTCTTCTCTTTCGCCCAAATGCAGATATCCCATAAAGTTAAAAAGTAGTCTTCGTACTCAAGCTCTTGAATGAGAGAGAGCTCTTCCTCCAAAATTTCAAAAGCGCGTTGAGGTGGAGCATCGCCGTAACGCCACTTGATTCCCTCTAAAGCAAGTTCACGCAAGTAGTCTGGTGCGGTTTTTTCTTTTGGCAGCCACTCTCGTGGGTACCGATAGCGAAGTTCATTTAAATTAAACTGCAGACGTGCAGCGATCTCGGCTGTCCTAAGAAGCGCATCGGGACGCTCTTTCCAGAGCATCTCTAAATAAGAAATCGGGCGCAAATATCGTTCGCTGTTAGCGAGCAGGACAGTGTTTGCTTCCTTTAAGCTGGTCTTGTGAAGAACGCAGGTCAAAACATCGTGAAGTTTTTTGCGACCTGGAGAATGAAACAAAGGTTTCTGTGTAGCAAAGATTGGGATTGCAAGATCACTCTCAATTTCGAGAGCTTCTTGATAGTGCTGAATCGCACTCCAAGTTAAATCTTTGCAGACAGGTAAGTAGACGCGATCTTTGAACGCATCTTTGATTTTGGTCAAAGTTTCTTTGTTCCAAGGCGGAAGAGGGAAAGCGATGATGTCTTCGCAAGCTTCTTCTAAAATTTCTTCTAGCTTCACTGAAATATGAGCTTTATCTGCTCGGCGCTTAGAGGTCGTAAGTAAACGTGAGAGGCGGATGTATCCGCCTTTATTCATTGGAAGTAAAGTTATTGGAGAAGCGTCGATCGGCGTGAGTTCGACACCAAACATGTAACGAAAACTATCGTTTGGTGTCCTGGTTAGATGGCTGCTTTCAAAGTTCGAGGGATGAAAGGCGGCTTGATATCCGCGAACAATGCCGTAGAAGCCATTGCTGTCGCAGATAGCAAGACCACCATAACCCAAGTCACGAGCGCGTTCGACCATCTCTTGTGGATGAGACGCGCCCTGGAGAAATGAAAAGTTACTCTTCGCAAGTAGTTCATAATAACAACAAGTCGATGAAGACGAAGGCGAAGAGGAATGCGAATGAAACGCAGGCAACGTATAAGACTTTTTGTGTTTCATAATCCTTCCGTTTACGTCGAGCGGCTCTTAACCCTCGCACGTAATCTTCAAACCCTTTTCCTCCGGCTAAATATTCGAAGGTAAGAGTTTCTAATTTAGCTTCTAAATTCATTGGCTGTTTCATCTGTAAATCCTTTGTTGAGTTAATCGAAATAACCATGCAAATAATATCTTTCAGTTTCGTGGGTCGTCGTATTTTGATAAATCCAGAGGCATTGTCCTTCGTCGTTGATTGCAAAGTAGTAATCACGACAACTCGGAGTGCCTAGGGACCCAAAGCTTGACTGGCTGGCTATGCTTTTTGCGTCAGAAGGTGGATCCCACCAATCTAATTGAATCCTTTCTAGAGGATTTCGCGAAAGCAGATGCATTCGCGAAACCTCTATTGAGGTGAGGGACCTCGGGTTTTTCAAAAGCCTTGTTGGGCGAGGAGATTCTAAAATCTTCTCGCTATAAGAAGGAAGCGGCTGAAGCTGATGAAACCCAGCCTTGCTTGTTGATTGTTTGGTTGAAACTTCTGATCGAGAACCTTCTTCGAAATAAACTTTCGCAGGGCTATTAACTGCCGCAAATGTCTTTTCGGGTAAAAGGGTTGAGTAAACTTCGAAAAGGCCTGCCTTAACTTCTGCTTGTTTCAAAATACTTAAAAGCTGGTCTAAGCGCTCTTCAGCAGTTGTGCGTGGCTCAAAGAAATCAAGCTGGCGGCAGTTTTCAGGGCAAGGAACAATCTCAACTTCAAAATCGCGAATTGGATTCTGAAGATCAATGTTCTCAAGCTTGTGCTCGAGCAAAGACATGAACAAAGAAAGATCTCGGCTTGGTTTGTTTGGTTCAAGTTCAATTTTGTGATTCACATTTGAATATTCGCAGCGTAAATGCAGAACTAATTTCTGAGCGTAAAGTCTGCGGCTTTGAAGGCGCGCAAACAAAAACTCAGCTGCTTTATTTGTTTGATGTAAAAGCAGAGGTAAAAGACCAATTGGAAAATCTAAGTACACATACTCTTGTAAAATCTCAGTCGGTTCGAGCGGAGAAATCACTTGTTTTTCTAAAACACGAATTCTTCTCCAGAGAATGGCACCTGTGTCACCCCAACGTTCTTTAAAAGACATGTAACTAAACTTTTTAAGCTCACCAACTTCGTTTAAGCCAAGTAACTTGAAAAATCGGATGAGTTGTTCAACTGCATGCGGCTTTGCCCACGGTTTCAATCCTTCTAAGTGGAGGAGGAGAGGAAGAGAGAGGTGCTGCAAGGTTTCCCTCTCTCCTCCCGGATGGCAAATTTGGTGGGCCAAAGAACCAGCCAGCGACGAGCACGCGGCGGCGCACGCTAATGCATTCGCACCGGCTGGAGTATCGGAGATCGCAGCTTGTACTTTGAAGCCTAGTTCTGTGGTGAGTGCTACGACTTCGTCTAATAAAGCTTTCTCGCCACCAAAGAGGTGGGCGGTTGAGCCGGTATCTACGAAGATGTAATTAGGTGCTCTGAATTGAACACGCGGACTAAATCGCAAAAAAACTTCAGCAAGACTTGGCTTAAGCTTCGCTTCCGCTGTCTTGTTCAGTGGTTGGAGAATGAGGCAGAGCGCTCGGCTGCTTGTGTTCTTGGCCATCACCGTTGGTTTTTTTAGTAGGCCGGATCCCGATGTCGATGCGGTTGCTAGTGTGGAGTGTGAATTGAGCATAAGAGAGCCTCCTCGAAATTGACTGTGGTGTAGGTCTATGAA
>JAYSYM010000030.1:0-2507 GCA_043727635.1 Bdellovibrionales bacterium
GCATCGGAATCGATGAATTTAAAAACTTTCATTTCGAATTGACGGGCAAACCATTCGTGGCGTCTGACCGTGTAGTAAATCGCCCATCTTAAAAAGGCGGCCGTCACGAAAACCACACCCATTGCGTAGGGTAGGTAGTCGATGAAGTACTTAACTAGGTTTTGTCTCATTTGATCATCCATAGGGGCTCCTTACTTTTTTTTGTCCATGCTAAATCGAATAATAACTCTTTGTGCTTTTTTACAATCGTTCTTCTTACAGTACTCGTCAGCCGATGCGACGTTGCGATCCATTTTCATTAAATCCAAGAAGCTTCGTCCGGAAACTTTTAAGTTTGGAACTAAGGTTTGACGATGTTCGAAGTTCATTTCTTTTTCATCCAAGATGTAATTGAAAATTGACTTCGCACGCTTGTAACTTAGATCCATGTTGTACTTTAACGCTTCGCGATCGGCGGGCTTCGAAGAGTTTGGATCAACAAATTTACCTTTGTACGTAGGTGAAGCGAAACCGATCACTTCAACCGACGAGATCTGATTCGAAACGGTTGGGTTGCCGAATAAAGATTTAGAATACACAGGCATTGCTTTTCTAAGAACGCTACGCATGTCTTCTTTTAGCTGCGACGAATCGTTATCGAAGTACGCTTGACCGAAATCAAGCAATACATCGCCCGATTCAAGATCGATGTCAGCCTTCACGCCAATTTTGTCGAAGCCTTTTTTGATCTCTGATGCCACTTGTTTACGAGCTTGAAGTTCGGCCTTCACTTGATTCAACTGACCTTCGGTCGCTTTCAGTTGACCCGCTAAGCCGGCCATCTGGCCTGCAAGGGCGCGCTCTTTAGCTTCTGCCGCTGCTTTAAATTGACCTTCACGCTTCGCTCTGTCGGCATCTGACAAATTTTTCTGATTCGCAAGAGCTTTATCGAATGCTGCTTTTTCCGCGGCGGCTTGACCCGCGAATTTGCCTTGCAAGGCATCCATTTTAGTTTTTGTTTCGGCAGCGGCGTTTCCTAATTGCGCATTGAGGTTAGCGGCTTCTTGCGCTTTCGCGCTCAGCTGTCCTTTGGTTTGCTCAAGCGTACCTTTAGTTGAATCCAACTGATTGGCAGTTTGATCAAGTTCGTTTTTCGTCTGATTTAAAGCGCCTTTTGTAGCATCTAGCTGTTGGGCCGTTTGGTTTAAAGTGCCTTTGGTTGTATCTAACTGATTCTCGGTTTGTGCTAACTGCTCTTGAGTTTGATTCAAGTTTTGTTTTGCTTTATTAAGCTCAGCTTGTGTCTGACGCTTCTGTTGCTCGATGGCTTGCTTTTGTTGCTCGACGGCCAAGATTTTGTTATCGGCTTCGATTTCCAATTGCTTCATCTTTTGCTTAAAAGCAGTTTGAGACATTTTCGCGTGTTTGTATGAAGCTTGAAGCTCTTTCGCTTTTTTCTCCATCTCGTCGTTGATCTTGTCCATCTGCGCTTCTTTAGCTTTGATCATGTTATCTTTTTGCGAGATGTCTTTGCCGAGGCCAGCAATTTTGCTAGACTGTTCGGTGATCGTATCGTTTTTTTCGTCGATCACTTGTTCTTTCTCGGTGATCACTTCATTACGGTTTGTAATCTTCGTCTGTGCGAATTTATTCGAATTGATGACGTTACGAACCATTTGTTGGTACTTATTAAGTGCCAACTCTTTTTTCGCGTTGTCCGAAGCTTGCTTAGTTAAATTTTCTTTTTCGTTTTTTGCTTCTTCCTGCAAAAGACTTAATTTATCCATCAACTCGGCGTATTCGTCTTTTTCGCTCTTTGTCGCTTGCGATTGCAGGAACTGATTTTTAACTGACTCGTACGTCTTCAGCTGATTTTCTAAATCCTGAATTTGTACTTTCAATTTTTTATTTTCAGTGGCGTTGTTCATGCCGTCTGCGCCGGATCGTAAGCTTGATACGACGTAGAGCAGTAAGAAAATGGAAGACAAACCCAGGAATAAATCCGAATTCGACGTCCAAAAACTTTCGCCCTGATTATGACTGCCATTCTTGTTGTATTGAAAAGACATATTTCACACTCCTAACTCACTTCTCTATAACGGTATCAGAGTGTTTTTAATGTAGATCTGGCTTGAAAAGCTGGTCCTTCGCAGAGGGCTAGCAATGAATCAAAGGCGCGATGTAGGTCGGGGTCATTTTAAAGAAAAAACAATTTCATCAGAGCCAGCCAGCAAATCACGGTCATAACCAGACCAACGGCCGCAACGGTTTGCACCGGAGAGCGCTCTAAAATTTTTTCTTCATTACGATTTTGTATTTTGTGCGCCAAGCCTTGAACAAGGTTAAGGCGTTGGACGCGATCCAGCTTGTAAAAATGAACACCAATTGAATTATCAAATTCATTGAGAGCATCAATGCGGATAACCACGGCATAGCAAGCCATCTGATCTGAGCCCGGAACTGAAAACTGAATTTTAATAATTTCGCCAAGCTGTGGTGAAAGATCAGCCGAAGCCGTGAAAGCTAAA
>JAYSYM010000031.1:0-2502 GCA_043727635.1 Bdellovibrionales bacterium
CCATCCATGAATTTACGTTGAATGATATTTTTAACGATGTTTCTTAAACGAACTGGAGTCGGCTCATCAAGTGAACGTGACGCCGCTTCGATTGAGTCAGCAAGCATAATGAGAGCAGCTTCTCTGAACTGAGGCTTCGGACCCGGATATCTAAAATCTTCCTCGGAAATCGCACTTAAATCTTCGTCTTGTTGTTCGATCGCACGGTTGTAGAAAAACGAAATTAAGGTCGTTCCGTGATGCTGAACGATACCGTCGATAATTGGTTTACCTAGGTGATATTGCATACCAAGCTCAACGCCATCTTTGACGTGAGCAATTAAGATTGTTTTGCTCATGTGCGGAGACAAATGATCGTGCGGATTATTGCCCGGCTTTTGATTTTCAATAAAGTATGTCGAGTGCTCAACTTTTCCGATGTCATGGTAGTATGACATTACTTTCGCGAGTAATGGGTTGGCTGCGATCTCTTCAGCAGCCGCTTCAACCATCGAACCTACAACCAGAGAATGATGGTAAGTGCCTGGAGCCTTCACAATCATTTCTTTTAAGAGAGGATGATTGAGGTTACTCAGCTCGAGAAGCTTAACGTCAGTTGTGCAATTGAAAAGCGACTCAAGCATTGGCACCGTCATCATAGCGACCAACGCTGAAATTAGTCCTGACAAGAATCCCGCAGGCACACTCCACAATAACTGCTTTGAGTAATCGTCGGCGCTAAACTGCTGCGCAGTTAAAACGAGCGCAATCATCAAGGCATTCACAGCGCCCGTTCTGAGCCCAGCCATATAAATATCATTACGCTTTTTACAGCTAAAGACTCCAGAGGCACCTGCGATTGAGCCGGCTACAGAAACTAAGAAGAACTGAAATTTGAAATCCTCAACCATGAATCCTACGACGATGGCGAGTACCATCGAGAAGATCCAAACTAATTCACCGGCCGTAATTAAAAGACCGACCAGCATGGCCCCAGCAGCTACAGGTGCCAAAAAGATAAAAGCTGAATCCGGAATCATTGTTCCGTATTTGGACGCAAAAGCAGTGTTGGTCATGAACATGAAAAGTTTCGTGATTGAAACAGTGAGAAGCATCACAAATCCCATGATGCCAATGTCTTTAGCTTCGACGATGACTCGATTTAGAGTGAAGCGTTTCACATACGAAAAACAAACTAGAAGTATTACCACAAAGAGAACAGCAGAAATGAGCGCAACAAAGTTTCTGTGCTGTTGTGACCGCTGATTTTCAATCTCCCGCATGATCGTTGCATCGATCGGCCGAACTTTCGCGCCCTCATGAACAATCACTTGGTTTTTCTCAATCAGTTTCTTTTCGGGAATAATATCGGTGCGTGCCTTAAGTTTTCGACTGCCTGTTTCGCTTTTATTTAGGGTGATGTTCGGAATCACCATCGAGCGAGCAAGAATTGAAAGCATGGTTTGATCGTTCGTCGATAAACCCTTTGGCATCAGACCGCGATCAATCAAAAAATCTTCTTCGTGCGCAAGATCGTGAACGTCACGCATCGAAATTACATACTCATTTGAGTACGAGGCGCCTTGGACATCGCGAACGTTAAACTCTTTTAAGCCAACCGGCATACTTTTATCGAAGCTGTCGATGATGCGGTACTGCGACCACCGCTCAAGCACGGCAATAAGACTGTTTTCAATCTGCGCATTGAATTTTTTAGTAACGAGCCACTCAAATTCACGCTCACTCAAGGGACGCGCGAGAATCTCTTCGAAGACGGGCTTATGAACAAAGAAGTCGCGAACCTGATCGTCGAGAGTAAACTCGTCTTTTGACCACTGAACTTTGCGAGCTTCATCACGCATTTTTCTGAACGCGCGATAAGTGCGATTAAAGGTGTCTTCAAAGACGCTTCGGTCAAAGTCAAAAACCGGAACAATTCTCTTAGCTGCTTCCTCACGGAGTTCTTCGGTTGCGACTTCATCGACGAATTGAAAGCCCATCGGGGATTTCACATCAGTCGCCGCGGTGTCACCCGGCTCAAGCGAATAACTCAAATCAAAGTCGAAAGCTAAAAGGAAAGAAAGGCCTAACGAGAAAAGGAAAAGTAGAAGGATGCGACGAATGCGGAAGCGCTCGTCGAGTTCTTGAGCAATGCGGCCAAGGATCGTTCTCTCTAATCCAAGTCGGTTTACCCAATCGAGGAATTCAAGGGACGAATCGATGTACTTACTGCGCTGTTGTAATGCTTCCCTAGTGCCCGTTTTCGAAGCGTTCTTCGAGCCCGGACCCTTGGAAGAAGTCCCACGATTTTTCATTAAGTTATCTCGATATCATACCGGCTCTTCGCTCGAAAAGCCCCCAAAAGAAGAAAAATTCGTGGTAAGCATTTCGTGTTCAGTCGCTAGGACTAGCTCGACGAAGGAAGGGTGTATGGTAAAGCCTCCAACAGATTTGAAAGCGTTCACTTCACTACTTGAAGTTATGGAAGCGCTAAGAGGACCAGACGGTTGCCCCTGGGATAAA
>JAYSYM010000032.1:0-2488 GCA_043727635.1 Bdellovibrionales bacterium
AAATCTTTAGTCGTCCGCCTTCGTCTTCAAGCTTCAAAATTTTGGCGCGAACCTTTTGGCCGACAGCAACTACATCATTTGGATCAGCAACCCGAGACCAGCTTAGTTCAGAAATATGAGCGAGGCCTTCAATGCCGGGAGCAACTTCAACGAATGCACCGAATTTTTCAACACGACGAATTTCTCCGTCAACAACATCACCTGCCTTGAAATCCTCTTGAAATCCAACTTGCGCCATATCTTTTTGCTCATCAAGAAGCTTGCGGCGAGAAACAACGATGTTGCGTCCACGTTTATCAAACTGTGTAATTTTGAATTCGAATTTTTTATTTAGATATTCTTCTGGTTGTTCGATTCGACGTGCGTCCATCTGACTAATTGGGCAAAACGCAGTCACTGCGCCAAACGTAACTCTGAAACCACCATTCACAACTTCCGTTACTTTGCCTTCAATCGGCAATTCCATATCAAACGCGTCTTCAAGATCTTCAGCCATGTTTTTAGAAGTTGGTTTAGGAGAAAGAAAAATTTGTCCTTTGCGAACCTGAGTAACAAACAAATCAACCTTGTCGCCGACTTTCCATTCAGCTGCGGCCGGATAATCCATCAAGTCAGTGCGGAGCACTCGCCCGTCATCAATTGTTCCAGTTGAAACGAAGAGCTCTTCTTTACCTAAGGTGAGAATCTCGCCCTTGATTCGATCGCCAACTTTTAAAGTCTTCCCAACACTTTGAAGCGAAGTTTCAAACATCGACGCAAAGTCAGAACCAGAATCTTTTTGCTCGTCACCGAATAGATCTTTTTTCGACATGGGAAGGCTCCTTGAGGTGGAGCGGCATAATAACAATCAAAGGGAGGAGATCAAGCTTTAGCTGATTTCGGCTTGTGATTTTAGCCAAGTACCAAGCTCTTCTAAGGGCTCAGCTTGCTCGGGGAACAGTAATTTCGTTTTAGCGATAGCCGACTCTATTCCGGCCTTCGAGAAATGCTGGTTTGCGAGGTGGTTTTGGAAGGATTCGATCAAGTCTGGGAACAGCGAATCTGAGAATACTTGGGCGCGAGTGACCACGCCTTTTTCTGAATCCAAATGAACTTCGATAAAGCCCCATGAAAGGTATTCGGTCATTTGTTGGTGGAACTCAGGGCTCTTGCCGAAGCGCCAATTCCAGTCACTGAATTCGCCGAATCGCTTTTGCAAACTTTCGTTCTTCATTAACGAAAACTGATCGAGAGTTTCAATCTCGCAACGTCCTCCGTAAAATTTAAAAAACTCTTCCGTGATCGCCTTTGAAAGTGTGTCGTGATTAATTTTCGAATTCAGTTCGCTTAAATTCATTACTCTTGCCCGAACTGACACTCGTCCTTTCGACTGAATCTTTTTTGGATTAGGCGTGAGGTAGTTAGCAAGCTTGCTCATGTCAGCGTTGATTAACAAAGTGCCGTGATGAAAAGCGCGATCATGAGTTTCGCGAAACGCAGCGCCACTAATTTTTCTTGGCCCATCTTCCATCGGCACCACAATGTCATTGCGACCTGAGGCTTCAGCCGTCACTCCGAATGCTGAAAGAGCATTCAAAATGATAGTGTTGTTAGTTGAGCGGTTGTATCCGGCCTTTGGCGAAAGAAAAGTAAAGTTAGTATTTCCGAGATCGTGAAAGACAGCTCCGCCACCACTTGCACGGCGCGCGAGATAAACTTTATCGAGTTCCATTTTTGCGAGATTGCATTCAGACCAAGGATTTTGCGATCGACCAATCACCACGGTCTCTTGGTTTCTCCAAAGATAAAGAGTCTGATAAGATGGATCGAGATCACGAAAGATCCAATCTTCTGTTGCGATGTTGAACCACGGGTTAAAAGTTTCTGAAATCAGAACTCTTAATTTTGGTTTTTCGTTCGACATCACTTCTTCTTTCCTCGACTCACGTCTAGGTAACGGGAACTCCGCTTCAGAACTCGATTCGGCTCAGTCTAACTTTTCGGACCTAGGCCATTAATTATTACGGAAACTACAAAATAGAATCATAAAATGAAAGAGTGAAATCAAGCCACATCATAATTCTTTTATTAGCGCTCATTCCCTCTGTTGTATCAGCATCGACTGCGGGACAAAACCTCTCAGCGAGTGCTCGCGGAGAAGCTGTATGTCAGGCACTAGCTGGCTACCCTCGCCCTGCAGAAGCAAAGATGGCTTTTGAAACTGGCGAACTCGCACCGATTTGTAAGCCTTTTGTAAACAGAACTCGCGCGAGTCTCGATATGTGCGGTGACAAGAGCAAAGACCCTTATGCTTCAGGCACCACGCAAGATATCGTCGGCGTCCATTCTCACGCTACGCGCGCCAACTTCTCTTGGCCAACTCGCACCGAGATGTACAAGCGCGGTCAAATCAACGTCATCACTGATCCAAAAGGCGAACCTCTTCGCAAGAATCTAGAAGCCCACGCTGAACGCGTTCGCGCAGAGACTACTGACCTTTGCTGTAACG
>JAYSYM010000033.1:0-2486 GCA_043727635.1 Bdellovibrionales bacterium
TCGTGCGTCGGTAGAACAAGCAATCAAAGTTTACGGAAAAAATCCTCATCACCGTTTTGGAATGTCTGATGATGATCCGCATAATATCGAGCTCATCTCGGAAGAAATGACTGAGCTGAAACGTGAACATCCTGAGATGTCTTTCTTTGTGATTGAGACGCAAAAAGGACGATTTGTGAAGTGGGAAGTCTACGCGGATCATTTAGAGCCAACAATGTGTGCTCAAGGTCCTGAGTTAGGCGTCTTCGAACAATTGTCTCTCCTCAACAACTAACCTTTCGAATAGTACCTGCGCCAGCCTATCGTGCTACACTTATTAACGTCCTTAAATGGAGTTAAGTTCACGCTTTGAAAGGCAAATATGGTTCAGCGTTCTTCGATCACAGTTGCACTTTTTCTCTCGCTCTTTCTTTTCAACTCAAATGCAAATGCCGCAACCCTCGCGTGCAAATACATCGACGCTATCGAGCGAAGCTTTTTGCATCAACACGTTACGTTCAATGCGTTGAACGAGAACATTGAGAACCGTACGATTGATCAGTACATCAAGCGTTTGGATCCGGCTGAAATTTATCTTTTGAAGAGCGACTTGAGCGTTGTGAAGCAGAAGATGAAAGGCATCTTCAAACAAATTCAATCGACCAAGTGTAACGCGATCGACGACGTTCAGCAGCTTTACGTAAAGCGACTTGAAGAGCGCGCAGCTTACGCAAAAACAACTCTCGAGGCTAAGGCGTTCAAGTTTGATCAGAAAACTGAAGTTATGCTTGATCCAGACACTCGTGATTACCCTAAGACCAAGGCTGAAGCTGAGAAGTTTCAGTTGAAGTATTTAAACTTCCAAATTTCAAACTACTTGGCATCAGGAATGAAGGAAGACGAAGCGAAGTCTCAAGTTGTTCGTAACTATGAGCGCGCTGTGAAGCGTGCAAAAGATACGACTGAAGAAGATCTCTTCTCTAATTACCTTGATTCTTTCGGTCGTGCTCTTGATCCGCACTCAAGCTTTCTTTCTCGCGATTCGTTAGAAGACTTCAATATTCAAATGGGTCTTTCGCTCGAAGGCATTGGCGCAACACTTAGCTCACAAGATGGGTTCACAGTTGTTGAGCAGTTGATTCCGGGTGGCTCAGCTTCATCTTCTGGGTTAATTGACTCCGGCGATAAGATCGTAGCAGTCGGGCAGTTTAAGCCAAGTGGTGAGCCTGCTGACATGGAAAACGTAATTGAGATGGATCTTCGCGATGTAGTTCGCAGAATCCGCGGGCCAAAAGGTTCGAAAGTTCGCTTAACGCTTTTGAAAAAGACTGGTGGCGGCAAAGCAACTATCGAATTAGTTCGCGATCAAATTAAGTTAGAAGACGAAGCTGTTCAGTTAAGCTTCATTGATAAAGAAGTTGGCGGCGAGAAGAAGAAGATTGCGATCATGAATCTTCCCTCGTTCTACGCTGATTCTCGTCGTGGTGGTCGCTCTTCGGCTACAGATTTGAAAGCTGCAATCTTGAAAGCTAAGGAACTCAACGCTGATGCGATGGTTTTGGATCTATCGCAAAACGGTGGCGGTAGCCTTGACGACGCAGTCAAAATTTCTGGTTTGTTCTTCAGAACCGGTAACGTCGTAAAGCAATCGTCTCGCGATTTAACTTCTGCTGAAATTCCTTTAGATGATCGTGATTCAGCAGTTGATTGGGAGAAGCCTCTTATCGTTCTTACGAGCCGCGTTTCTGCATCAGCATCTGAGATTGTGGCCGGTACTTTAAAAGATTACGAGCGTGCGATCATCGTTGGCGGTGACCATACATTCGGTAAAGGTTCGGTTCAGTCGGTAGCTCCACTCCCACCGGGAATGGGTGCTTTGAAAGTGACTGTTGGTATGTTCTTCACGCCAGGTGGATTCTCGACTCAGCACCGTGGTGTTGAGGGTGACATCATTTTGCCGAGCCCTTATGCAACTGATGATATCGGTGAGAAGAGTCTCGATTATTCTCTTCCTCCAAAGAAGATCAAAGCGTTCTTAAGCCCAGAGGCTTATGTGACTTCAGGCGAAGGTGCGTGGAAGAAGGTTACTAAAGAAGAGATTACAGTTCTAAAAGGTAAGTCGGTTGCTCGCGTTGATAAGAACGAAGAGTTCAACAAGATTAAGGCTGAGCTAAAGAAGGCAAAAGACCGCGCGAAAGTTTTAAAACTTTCTGATGCCTTAAAAGAGACTAAAGATAAAAAAGATGAGCAGGACAAAAAGAAGGAGCTTAGCAAGGAAGAGAAACTTGCTGAGTACTTGAAGCGTGCTGATATCCAAGAGGCCGCTAACGTGGCTGCTGACCTATTAGAGGCACGTAAGAAGCCGGGCCTTACTCAGGCTGGTGGGAAGACTGCGCCTAAAGGGACATAATCGTTAAAGGGACCTAACCCCAAGCTGGGCGTGCCCCCTCAACTGGGAGGGCAGCTTATTGCTTACGTCATTTGCCTTCGGCAAAAATGCTGCCTTT
>JAYSYM010000034.1:0-2483 GCA_043727635.1 Bdellovibrionales bacterium
TCCTCTTTGTGTTCCACCCAAATTTTTCTGAGCGTTAAGAGAAGCCACGTTCGTAGAAATACGTAAACCCATATTATCCTCCCTGCATGGTCCCATCCTCCGTGATAAATAAGCTGCGTCAGTGCAGCAAACGTCCTCATACTAAAGACGAAAAATTGTTATTGTGAATCTTCAACATAAAGATCCCTGCTTACTCATCGGAAAAATGCGATGAAGATTTGAGTCTAGAATTTAAATTATGATGTCGGGGAGAGTGGCTCTGTGAGCGGGAAATCGGGCGAACGGACGAAGCGCGCTGCGCGCAGAAGAATTGCTTGCATGTTTGCCTTAACGGCAAAACATTGGAGTCGGTATTTCACGACCCCAACTAGCAGGAAACAGATCAATTCAGCAAAAATATAAGCACAATATAAAATCAAGTTATCGAACGGCTTTACACTTTTTGGCTAAGCTTGACCCTCTAAGTTCCTCGCTCAATGAAGAGCGAGGTTGGGAGGGGAGCTAGAAATCATTAACCTAATGATTTGTTCAAGAGTGTTAGGGCCGATTGAGCTGACTGGTTCGCTTGCGCTAGTACCGAAGTACCTGCGGCCAGCAAAATGTTGTTCTTAGTCAGTTCAGCTGTCTCTTCAGCGATGTCTGCATCACGAATTCGTGAGTTAGCAGCGGACATATTTTCAGTTGATACAGCAATGTTTGAAATCGTTGATTGCAAACGGTTCTGAATCGCACCGAAGTCGGCTCTCATCGCAGACACTGACACAATCGCTTGGTCAATCGCTGAGAGGGAGTTCTGAGCTGAAGCTTTATCAGCTACACTCGTCAAGTTCACGCCTAGTGCTGCGCTATTTGCGTCAGCTTTAGAAGCGTCGAACGACAATCGGTCGATATTTGGATCGTTACGTGTTCCGACTTGGAAATCCAAGACTGAACCAGTACCACTCAATAATTGAGTTCCGTTAAATTCAGTACCATCAGAAATTCGATCTACTTCAGATACTAACTGATCGTATTCCACGTTTAGGAACTGACGTTCCACTGGACCGACCGTATCAGAAGCTGCTTGCACTGCTAGTTCTCGAAGTCGAATCATGATCGAGGAAATCTCGTTCAGTCCACCTTCTGCTACTTGCACGAGTGACACACCATCTTGTGCGTTTCGTTGTGCTTGCTTAAGACCGCGAATTTGAGCTTTCAAGTTTTCAGAAATCGCTAAACCTGCAGCATCATCGCCAGCGCGGTTAATTCGGAATCCTGAGCTTAATCGCTCGAGTGACTTATCTAAACCCAACTTCGAACCCATCAGATTTCTCTGTGCATTCAATGAAGCCGTGTTTGTGTTAATACGTAATCCCATCGTTTCCTCCTCCGTGAAGATCCACAACTACATCCTTGTAGCTGTTTGGGTGTTTATTCCTATTGAACTGATCGGCGTCTCATTCTGATCCTTGAGACGTATTTCTCTTTTTGAGATTTTCTGGACCAACGACGCGTAAAGTTTGAAGCGCCCTCGATCTTATAGCAGATGGCCGATGGCGGATGGCTTGATGGCTGATGCAGTCGCTGACTGCTGGACCTTTTGGAGAGCAGTCCCGCTCTCCTTATATATGTACTAATTGATTCTACTTCACGTTTCTTTGTTCTTGAGCTTTGGCTGCGATCACAGATGATTCATCTGCGTACTGATCAAGGGACTCGATTTCGTCGAGAGTAACGAACTTGAAGCCTTGCTTCTTCCAAATCGGAATCAACTTCGCTGTCATATCAACTGTTTGCGCAGTCTTGTCGTGAAGTAAAACAATCCCGCCGTTACGATTCAAAGTCTCGTTGTAGTAGCCGCCGGCGCACTGCTTGAGAGTAAGCGTTTGCTTGCCATTGCGAACAGTCCAGCAATCCCAATCGGCAGCCGTGCGTGGGTTTCCGTTTGCGTCCAATGAAATCTTCTTCGTTTTAGGATCGCGCGAAATTTCTCCGCCGATATCCCAGAACATTGGTCCAATGTAGTCGCGAAGAACTTGGTCTTCGTTCAAGTAAGGAGCGAAGTGTGATTTCCACGCGCCGAATGGAGCTCTAAAGTACATTCGTCCTTCGCGCTGGAGGTAAGGCTTAATGAGAAGGTGAGTGTCCATCACTTGGTGAAACAGGGCTCGCATACCTTTAGTAGCTGCAACAGTTGGAAGATGTCCGTGATCTTGAGCATGACTAGCAACTACGTGACCATCGTCGTGCATACGCTTCATGATCGACTCATTACCCGGAACGTTTTTTCCGTTAACGAAGAAAGTCGCTTTCACACCTTCTTGTTCTAAAATATCAAGTAGGCGCATGGTGTGTTCGGCTGAAGGTCCGTCATCGAAGGTGAGTGCAAGTTGTTTTACAAGACCAACTCGCGCGATACTCTTCTCTTGAAACGCATCAGCCGAATCGGCGCTCTTAGTGATCCCGCCGGTTGCAGGCTTTGTACATGCTGCAAGCGAAGCGAG
>JAYSYM010000035.1:0-7658 GCA_043727635.1 Bdellovibrionales bacterium
AAAAGTTTCGACAGGGACTTGCAACCGCACCCTACGACTACCCGATAGTTCTGATTGATGACGCTGGCTACTGGGGCGTTGGAAACTTTCGTGAGCTTACTGCGATTCCCTCGCATAACTCATCATTCATCTATTTACTCCTCCACGAGATCGGTCACTATTTCGGCTTGAATGAAGAGTACGATGATTATGGGCGCACTGAACTTGAGTTTGCGCCGCAAATTGATGAGCCATGGTCGCAGAATATTACTTTCTTGAGATCAAAAAAACTTAGCGATTTGAAGTGGAAGTCTTTCGTTTCGCCTGCAACTCAACTTCCAACTTCAGATTCAAGTTGGAGAGATTCTCCTGCGGTGTACGGCGCGTACTTGGGCGGATATGCTGAGTCCGAGCCACTCAATCACAGCCACAAGCCGGGTTTAAACTGCATCATGGAAAGCGAGTCTGACTTCTGCGACATCTGCAAAAAAGGAATCGCCGACGTTATAAGCTTTGATATCGGTACTAAATGAAGCTGGGAGTGTAATGGAATCAAGCTTTCATCTCTGGCTCGAATATCTCATCCGTTTTTCCCATTTGGTGGCTGGAATCGCTTGGATCGGAAGCTCGTTTTACTTCATTTGGCTTGATGGCAGCTTTTTACCTCCGGCAAAGCCTCGGCATAATGTCGAAGGCGAAGTCTTCATGGTCCACGGCGGATTTTATTACCAAGTCGAGAAGAAGAAGATTTATCCGGGAGAGGTGCCAGATCTACTGCACTGGTTTAAGTGGGAAGCGACCTTAACTTGGATCACCGGATTTCTACTTTTAATTGTCGTTTATTTTTTAAATGGTGCAAGCCTCCTCATCGATCCTCGCGTGATGGCATTAACTCAGTGGCAAGCCATTGGACTAACGCTCGCGATGATTGTTGGTTCCTGGGCGTTCTATGATTTCGTTTGGTTGAGTCGTTGGATCAAATGGAGCTGGGTTCGAATTATTCTTTCAGTCTCATTTTTTTCTGGGTTGATTTATCTGAGCACAAATTTGTTCAGCGGGCGCGGAGCATTCATTTTAGTGGGTGCAATTTTTGGAACGTTGATGCTGCTCAACGTTTGGATTCGAATTTTACCGGGCCAAGCGAAAATGTTAAAAGAAGCTCAAGCAGGTCAGGTGCCAGATTACTCAGTGAGCTTAAAATCTAAAGTCCGTTCGGTTCACAATACTTATTTCACCTTCCCAGTCTTGTTTATCATGCTGAGTAACCACTATGCGGCTGTTTATAGTCATCAGTATGCTTGGGTACTTTTGATTTTGCTGACGGTCTCAGGAGCTTTAGTTCGACATGCAATGGTCACTAAGAGAAACATTGAACGGTGGACTTTGCTTCCGGCCGCGATGGGAATTTTAGCACTAGTGTTTGTGACGGCGAAAGAACCCAAGATTGAAAAAGTTGAAATCACTGAGCCCGTTGACTACTCACGCGTTGCCGGAATCGTTACGCAACGATGTCTGCAGTGTCATAGTACAGCTAACACCGATGACATTTTTAAAATTGCCCCGAATAGTGTGATTTTTGAAACTGAAGATCAGCTTCGGCAGTACCGCGAAAAAATTCTTACTCGAGTCGTCCAAGAGCGAACTATGCCTTTGATGAATAAAACGAATATGACCGAGGAAGAACGAGCGGTTATTGGGAAGTGGCTAAAACCTGAATCCGATTAATTCCACCGTCAGGATAAACTTTAATTAATAGTTCCGAAAACACCTGCTGAGTGCTAATCAGAATTTCTTTTTGATTTCCCGCAAATGCCTTCACTGAAGTTTTTGGAGCAAGCTCCACCCATTTTTCGCCTTGAAGACCGTGGACACTCACAAAACGTGGGTTGTTATTTACGAAATACTTAAAGTCGAAACGGATCTTTGCAGGACAAACAGGTTTAGCCAGGCGAAGTTTAATTTCTTCGACGTGGCCTTCAACTCGGCTGCGAGCTGATTCAAACCCATCAAACATATGAATTGGTTCGAACGGAGAAATTACCTGAGCGCCAGGCCCGTAGTGTTCATTACTCACGTGCAATACTTCTGCTCCAAACCCCAAGCTTGCTTCGTCAATAACAGAAATCGCATTCTTGCGATTTTTTTCGATCTCATCGGCCGAAGGCTCATACTGAATTACGAGCGGCTTCACGCTCTTTGGAATTGCCTCGTTATATCGATTACATTTCGCTTGCGCTAGATCAAAAAATTCTTTCGAGTCTGGAACATCACTATAAATCGCAAGCCGAGTAAGACCGCCATCGGGATAAGCCTGAATCTCGATTTCGGAAAAGATTCTTTGATCGTCAGGCAAACGAATTTTGATCTCGCTATGACCTGATAGGTGAACCTTAGGTAAGACTTCGGTCCATTGATCTTCTTTGCTCTTACGAGCAAGAATTCGGACAAACTCTACCTGATTTCCATCGTGATATTTTGTAGAAATCCAAGCGTATCTGAAGGCTGCGGGGTTTTTCAAAGTACAGCGAAGTAGGTGATATTCGTTGTCGTTGTGGCGAGCTGACTCCCAGCTATCCATGACTTTGCCTTGAGAACAAAAAAGCTCAGGGTCAAACACTGGCTCGTAAGGACTCAGTAAATTCTCAGCTCGCGCGAAGCGATCGTTCGAAACATAATCAATCTGGGCATTTTGCAAAACATCAAACTCGGAGCGAGGTAAAGGAGCTTGTTCTCTGTTGATGGCTGCTGCCTGTGTAGGAACAAAAGCTGACAGCAAAAGTTTTTTGTAACCAAGATTTACGATCTGCTCTTGGCTAATAGTTTTGTAATCAAACTCATTTTGAAAACGAGAAAAATCAATTCCTTCGACATTCAATGCTTTGAGTAGAATCTGAGCCGCTTCGGCGATAAAGCCAACAGCGCGGTTGTCGCCATTCGCAAAAATCACAATGCCAGTGCCGCGATTTGGTCCATTGAAGCACTGTAAGAAGAGAGCTCTAAAACCCTCATTGGCACCTTGATGAAGTGCAAATTTATTCTCTCCGGCTTCAACAATGAATACACCAAGACCCATATCTGCACTCATGAACTCGCGACTGCCTTTGTCTTGGCCGTAGAGCATACGCACAGCAGTGTCGTGAGAAATCTTTTCTCCGTCAGACGCATAGCTGACTGAAAGTTCTCGTAAGAAGAGTGCGAACTCCGCGCTAGATGCCCAGGCGCCAGCGGCGAACAACGGGAACTGAAGGGCGCCGCCCGGTACGTCCTTCCCATCATCGAAGTAACCTTGTGCGCGATTAGTTTTATCGAGCGAAATTTCACAGAACTTTGCAAAGTCTTCTTTGATTGATCGCGCTTCAAGACTTTCGATCAAATGTTCGAGAACAAGAAACCCACCACCAGAATAACTAAATTTAGATCCTGGTGGGTTAAGGACTTCAAGTTTTTCGTAACCGTAGTCGGATGGGTTTAATACAATATTACCAGCAGTGGCAGCAGCCTTTAAGCCCTTCACATAATGCATATTAAGAGCCGTATGATTCAAGAGATGCTCGAGCTGAACTTGGTCAGATCCAATTCGAAATTTAGAAATAGTTCTTGCGAACAATGAATCAACTGGAGTGCTAAGGTCGATTTTCTTTGTGCTAAAGTATTCGAGTGCAAAAGCTGATGCCAAAGTTTTGCTTAGTGAGGCGATTTCAAACTGAGTCTCTCGATTAACTTTCGTTTTACCTTTTTCACTCTCACCGAAACATAATGTTTGAGTATCGGCATTGAGGTTAACCGAAATGCTTACACCACAAATCCGATGTCTCAAGCGTGCTTTTTCAATTGCTTCGCTAACGTTGTCGAGAGGAGAAACAGCAAGGCGCTTCTTTGTAATCTGCCAAAGAGCTTCGCGTGCTTCACTCAATTCAACCTCGGTAGCTCGAGGGAGTCTCGACTTTAGAATTTCAAGAAGTTCACTGCCACTCTTGTCTTTTGCAGACACTAAAAACTTAAAGCCGTGCTTTTTTAAATACTCTTGGCCAATCGTTTGAAGTTCTACACGAATTTCTTCTGTGTCACTCAAAACCGCCTTTTGCTCTAACGCTGCTTGGGTATCCAAGCCCACTTTTGACTGGCCGATGTCGCCGTGAAAGCTAGCTGCTTCTAGAACTTCATTCAAATCGAAGGAGCGAATTAAAAATTCTGCTCTGTTGAAATCAAGAAACGGATTCTTTGCCATCGCCGTAGCGAAGCGAAGCGACCCACAGGCTTCAAAGTAGTAATTTAATCTCTCTACTTCTGGAGCAAGATCGTATTTTTCAAAGTCGACCTCTGAAATGGCAGTCCACGGATCTTCAGAATTTCGGATTGAATTGACCGTAAATGGCATTAAGAGTTCAGTCGCAAACTCGGCTGGCTTTTTATCGGTCATCAGTTTAAGCATCAGCTTAAGGGCAATGGGGTACCATCGGGCTGTGCGATCATTCCATTTCACCTGGACGATCTTTTTAGAATCAGAAAGATCCTTGCGAATAAAATGCATTTCTTCATGAGCGATACGAATGAAATCTTCTAGTTTAAATCGACCGTGATAAATTTCGTGCCAGACTTCCCACCGAGAACGTTCGGCCGTCGCCAGGTCGTCCATTACTCGTACGGGAACACCGCGTACAATTGCGGGGAGTGCGACGCAACCATTACCGCTTAACCAATCGGTCAAATACTGAAGCGATTGAAATACATTATAGCGAATCTCGTCGGGATGGTTATTGGCAATGTAATCAGATTCTTTAATGTCTGCGACCATGAGTGCCCGAACGTAGTTAGGATCGTCCTGGTCTAATCCTTTGATATCGTCGCCGAAAACAAAATCGAGGATTTCTTTGTGATAACTTTTCTGCAGCAGCGACGTTACAAGTTCTTTGAGTGCTTCTGACTTTCCTTCGGCATGCTGACGCCAAGCTTCGACCAAAGCGATACCCAGCCGAACAAAGTCGGGGTGAGCGACCCAAAACCCGGTTAAGTCGCGTTTCATTTGTGTGATTACATCTTTGATGTAACCAAGAAGGGTCATTTGAAAAGAGGCCGAGTCTAAAGCAGCGTCTTGCGGCAAAATTCCATACATACCGCCGACTTTGATGCCGCCTCGCGAACCAACTACGTCTGCGAGTAGCAAATGCGAAGCATGAATGTACTTGATGACAATGTCGGGGTCGGCTTTCACGGGAATTCGGTAGTGCGAGTCTTCTTTGAATATTCTTGCAGTTGAACCTAAGTAGTCATGCCACCCAAGTGAAGCGCCAACAAAGTAGGGATGAAGTGCATCGATGATTTCATGCGTGCGAACAATTGCTCGTGGATTCTCTAGGACAACCATTAATCGCACAGTTCCGAGTTGGTAGTCAGGATGTTTCATTTGAATCATCCGTTCGGCCGTCGAGATCATCTTATGAATGTAAGCCGCTTCTTCTTCATTTTCTAATTTCGGAACATAGAATACGAGCGCTTGCGGATTTTTCCAGTTTCTAAAGAGATGAAGGGCAAAATCATACAAGTGTAAAGGAATTGGATTGTTTCGATAAAACAAGAAGGTGCAAGGAAGAGCTAAGCCGGGGAATCGTTTAATCGGCAGCGAAAGATGATCTTTTGCGAGAACGTATTTATCTTCGCCCGGAACTTTAATGTCACCGTTGAGGCAGGCAGTGAGATTGATTCCGGCCTCGATTAAGTCTTCGCGGAGAGGGGTTTTTGAATCTTCATCGTCCGCGCCCCATTTAGGTGAAAATTCTGAGCTCGCTAAAAGCTTCTCGACAACTGCGGGTTCATCTTTGAGTTTGCGATGATAAGTGTTCATCGCATTCATCGCCATTTTTGCGCTATCAGGTGGACCAAAAAGTGTAACGTGAGGCCCTTTTAGAAAATCAGGAATTGGTGCAATCGGCTTGTTCGCTTTTTTGCAGTAATTTTTATTTTTTGGCCCAATAACAATGCGACCTTTACCGTCCTGTAGTCCAATAACCGTTTGGTAATCAGGATCTGAAACTTCTCGACCCATTTTCTTATTAAACAAACTTGTGACTCGAACTCGCTCGTCAATAAACTGTCGATCAACAATTCTCTGATTTAATACTTTAGCAAGTTCACTTTCGATTTCAGTGTAGAGCTCAACTAGAAATTTCAATGATTGAGCGTCTTCAAGACCGCCGCCACGACCGACTTCAACTAAATCAGAAACACTCACAACAGGAGTAGCTTGGGCGAGAAGATTTCGCGCCAAGTTTTCTGATATATAGTCGTGATAGTAGGGAATCGTGAATTTCAATCAACTGCCTCGGTAAGTGCTGTAACCATAAGGGCTTAAGAGCAAGGGAACATGATACTTTTTTTGCGTGTCAGTAATCTGAAAGTTAATTTGTGTATCTAGGAAAAATGGATTCACTTTTTGTTGCTTGAGATAAGACTCAATTTGAAAATGAAGTTGGTAACTGCCGGCTTCTGTTGCACCCTGAAAAATAATTCGCCCATCGGAATTCGTTGAAACCTTTTGGATTTCACTCCACCCGTCTCCGGATTTTTTAAGAAGCGCAACTGTTACGCCCGCAGCAGGCTGGCCCGACTGCAAATCAAGAATATGAGTGCTGATCATGATATCTCCTTTGGGGAATCAACTTTCGGACGAAGACTAATAAGTTGAGCTGCGATGCTGATACTGATTTCAGGGGGAGTGTTGTCGCCAATTGGTAGGCCGACAGGGCAGGCCAATCTCTCGATCGCTTTTTCACTTATTCCAGCTTCACGTAACTCTTTGCGAATTTTATCGCCCTTGATCTGTGAACCAATCACTCCAAGGAAAGCAAACTTCTCGTGATCCTTGAGCGCCTCTTTAAGTACAGGGACATCGAAAGCATGTCCTTGAGTCATCGATAGCAGAAATGTGCCTTGAGGCAGCTCGGGAACTTCATTGGCGATCGTTGCAGAATACTTTGGCTGAATATTAAAAGATTTCGGCAGCTTCTCGAGCCATTCTGGTCGATTGTCAAAGACGCGAACAGCGCAAGCCCAGGTCTGCATTACACGGCAAAGCTCTTGTGCTACGTGTCCAGCGCCAAAGACGGCGATAGTCCACTGAGAGAATATTTGCGGTTCAAAAAGCATCGTCACCTCACCACCGCAAGACATGCCGATATCTTTTTGTAGATTCCAAGTATGAAGCTCTGTCTGGCCTTTTCGATTCAAATGTTCTTGAGCGAAACGAATACAGTGCGCCTCAATCTTTCCGCCCCCCACAGTGCCGCAGTGGCGCCCGTTAGCAGTGACAAGCATTTTAGCGCCAACCACCTGTGGTGCACTTCCGCGGATGCTAGCCAATGTCACAACAACATGATCGAGCCGGGCTTCTGCTAACTCGACCATCGTATTAGTCATAGTTGTCATTGCTCAAGGCCCCTCATCTTCATATATATCTGCTCTTGCGTAGCGGGAATTTTAAGTTCGATCAGCTCGTCTTTGCGAACATATGAGAGAGCGTTCTTCACTGCAGTCCAAACTGAAACCCCTAAAAGTAATGGTGGCTCGCCAACGGCCTTGCTGCCGCGAAGGTTTCGATCATTACGATTGTTTTCAAGTAAGCGAACATTCCACACGCGAGGTAGATCATGAACACTCGGAATTTTGTATGTGCTAGGGGAATG
>JAYSYM010000036.1:0-2470 GCA_043727635.1 Bdellovibrionales bacterium
CTGGAATGCCCCAAGATTTAGAAAGTTTTGGAGCGACATTCCAGCCAGTGTTGCAGCCTTGCAAACGAGCGTAAGCTTTTGCGCTAAAGAGCGAACGTACTGACGACATCAAAGCTTCATTTTTATAATCTAAACGGTTTGGATCATCGTGAAGCCACGGTCCTTTTTCAACTCCGTTGTGCCCGATGATGTCAATTGACCGGATGTTGCCTGTGTACTGGCGAAGTACTCTCAAAAATACTTTTGTGCTTATTGCTTCCGAAGTTTCTTCAGCGATTAAAAAATCTTGGCGAGTAAGTGCCCGACTTTTCGTTCTATAATTTGAGCTGCTAGCTTCTGGTAGTGTTGTGATGAAGAGGATCTGATTATCAGGATACATCTCTTTAATTACTGATGCCTGTGTATATCCAACTGACGGAAACGGAAACCCTTGCGACACATGAATAACGTGAGTTTCTTTGGCTCGATCCCAATCGCCTTTTGAGAAAGTAGCAACGATCGCAGCGTCGGCAGACGAAGTCGCAATTAAAGTTACGCAGGCTAAAAGAACAGAGCTAAGAGTCGCTTTCATTAAATTCCTCACCGATTTCGGGTTACGGCTATTGCTCTAGTGCTAACTAGGGGCCAGCCGTAGAACTATTTAACGACGATGGTGGACGTAGAGGTGTGAGAAGGCTGTACAGTTAAGTAGTAATTACATTCACGACACGCGACGATGGTCTAGCTATCTGCAGCTGGACCTTGGCGCAGTAGCGCGGCTTCGTCTAATATATGGAGACCGGATGCAGAAGCTCTCGCAGTTTGCATGATCTCAAGTGAGATCGTTTACTTAGCTTTCATCTGTCCACGGAGGGAATGAGAATGAAAATCGCGCCAATTGATATCGCTCATAAAGAGTTTGCGAAAAAAATGATGGGTTACGACCCAAATGAGGTTATCGATTTTCTTCGTGATGTTGCTGATCAAATGGAAGAAGTGATCCGCGAGCGCAATGCACTCAAAGAAGCTCTTCAAGATAAAGAAGCGCAACTCATTGATGCTCGCAGCCGCGATGAAGCTCTCAAAGGGGCGATCACGACAGCGACTAAGATGACTGAGCAGATTCGCCAAGATGCTGAGCGTGAAGCAAAGCTGATCTTGAACGAGGCTCAACAACAAGCTGAATTGATCGTTAAAGACTCTCGCGAATCTCTTCGCAAGATTTATCAAGATATCGCTGAAATGAAACGCGCTCGCATGCAGTTCGAAGCAAGCCTTCGTTCAATCGTGCAAAGCCACATCAGCATGCTTGATCAGGCTCACACGTTGATGCCTGAATTCCAGGTGCCAACACTTCGTAGCAACGGTCTTTCATTCCAAGATGATTCGGCTGCTGTGTTTCAGGCGACTATGGGTTTGCGCGCACACGGCGGAGCTGGCAGTAAAATCGAATAGTACGATTTCAAATTAAAAATAAAAAAAGGCTGCTAAGTGCAGCCTTTTTTTATTTTAACGCAAATCTCAACCAAACGGTGGCGGACACCTTTTGGTTAGAAGTTGCTGATTTTGTTTACCAGCTCAGGGCGGTCGATGAAGGGGTTGCGGTTCCCTTGGGCTTTTTCGATCGCAACGTTGCGAGTTCGCTCTTCTTCATCAACTGGATCTTCTTGGTGCCATGAACGTAAGAACTGTTCTTCATCTGAATCAATTTTAATTGAGTAGCGAACTGAGAAGTAGAAGAGCGCTCGAGCTACGTTGCCTTTGTGTTCAGATGGTGGCTCAAAACGGTAGCCTTGCTGTGCGCGACCAAGCTTTGAAGTGTTGCAAGGAAGAGACTTCTCGGGATTGTTAACTTCACCGAATTTAAAGTTGCCGCGAATCGCATTCATTTTTGAATCGCTCGGGAACAAATGGTGAAGATCAGTTTTCTGAATGTCTTTTGGGAAGCGAGTTGTGAAGCGGCTTTGTGGCCAAGTGTGTTCACAGTTCAAAATATTGCTATCAGGAATTCTGTTTGGTCCTACTCCAGAATTCGAAGAGAAATCTGATTTAGTGAAATCTTTTTGGCAGTAAACTTCGCGGATGTAGTAGGTGCCTTTGTTTTCTCTGAGATGTAAGCGGCCGAATAAGAACTGGCGAGCAGTGTTGTAAGAGAGTTGTTGATGACCTTTTGAAACTTCGCGCTGGAGTTGGCCGATGATGGCGTCATCTTGCGCACTGACTTGAAACGAAAACAAAAGAGCTAAGGCTAAGAACATGAACTTCGACATCCAAACCCTCCGAGCAATCATTGAACCGTTGTGAATTAGCTATCTGCTATGAGCGCAAAAGCCAAGTTTGAATACGGTTATTCAGCCTGACGGCGAATAGATTGGCTGCTATCGAGGACGGGTATTTTTTTCAAGCATTAGCTCTGCTTTATCAAGCTCGTCGTTATCAGATTTACGCTGAAACGGCTCGTTCTCGTCTTCGAAAAGATCTTCATCAATTT